>NZ_AZXX01000095.1:0-129835 GCF_000512995.1 Lachnoanaerobaculum sp. MSX33
CTTGTATTTGAGTACATTGAAGCCTTTTATAACACGGTAAGGATTCATAGTCATTGTGATTATATGTCTCCTTACGAGTTTGAAGCACTTTATAATAAGACAAATGTTCTTCCGGCATCTTAGCCGGTAGAACCTCTCATTTTAATTTGTACTAAATCTTGACATAGGACCAATATCTTAAATTATTCTTCTTTTTACCAATCAATGTATTCATGATTAAAGTAAATTCTTTTTCTATTTCTTCCTTATGAGTTTCTAAGTATCTTTCAAGTTTTGCAATCCCCTGAACTGACAGCTCATTAAGTTCTTTGTCAAAGCCCATGTAAAATTGATTACTTTTTTTATGCTGATCCATGCTCCTTATCTCCCTACTTCTTTGCTATTAGGTTAAATACACTTTTGAACCTCTCATTATAGCTCTATCCAATAATTCCATATGGGTTCCGTTTTGATTTAGTTGTATGCTGTCTTTAGATATCACTTTTATACTTGAAGATTTACTTTCAATATCCACCTCAAGATTTGCATCAATTGACAGTATACCCCTGCTTTTTATATATACACCGTCATCATCTATAAGCTCTATACTTGTTTCGTAATTATGATACTTTCAGGACTTAATCTTATTTCTTTTCCCTCTTTATTCTTGAAAAACTTTACCTTGGGATTATTCCTTCCGTTTCCGGCTCCCACATGAACCGCATTCTGTACATAGGCATTACTATCTTTACTGTCAGGAAACTTTACCATAACCCTGTCCCCTATTTCCGGCACACAGTACCATCCGCCTCCGTCAGGGCTTGAATAGATTGTGGCATAACTTAACAAACTCTGTCCGCCGTTATCATTTTCATCATCATCAAGTGCTACGCTCACAAGTTCGTTTTCCACTCCTGTTACTTTCCCGAATACCGCTGCACCGCTTAATCTTTCATTATCATAAGGAACACCTCTTAAACTTCCTTCCCTTGCAAGCAAATATTCATGTATAATCTCATTATGTTCAAATCTTGATTTTCTGCTGATAACCTTAAGTTTTTCTCTGTTGAAATTAACATTATCAACTATATCATAGATATCTCTTAAAACCAGTTTGTAAGTTACATATTCAAACGGAATCCCAAAATATTCTTTTTCTACCGTACCGAACTCATAGTATTCACTTTTTATCTATCCTATATCCCTTCCGTTTGGGACTCCCATAAAAAACCTGACTCCCTCAGTCATATAGTCGGAGTAAATTACATCTTCATTATTTCCTGCCAGTCTTTTTATATATTCCCAGTCATTTTCCCTGCATTGACATAAAAAGCCGTTTACCATACCCTGCTTTTTGACAGCACTTATAAAGGCACCTTTATTATATTCTTTAACAATCAGTTCCAATATCTCATCATAAGACGTACTTGTTTTTTGAAATGTTCTAAAATGCTCTTGTCGTATTTTCCTCCGTTTTAGCCGATACTTTTACAAGTCTTCCCACTTTTTCAAGGCAATCCTATCTGCTTTCTTTTCTTATATTTCCTTTGATAAATACCGTTCCATGTTGATTTGGAATAATTATACTTTTATAATCATTTATATTGATAAAATCAAAACCTTCCACATACAACAATTCAGCTCTCATGTCAACCTCCTTATATACAGGGCATTTTTATATAAATCCAGCTTTGTTACTTAAATATCACCTACACTATTAATTATTACTTTACCAAATATGTATGCTGCCAGCAAAATCTATATACATATATTCACCAGTACCGAATGACAGCTTATCACCATTATTTAGTTCTTTTACTCCATACTCCGCATTATCATTCACCCTTACGAATCCCATACATTCCTCACCTAAAAGAAAAGCTCTTTTCTCTCTGACATCAAATACTATCACTATATGTTTTTCACCTCTGATTTCTTCATCTCCAAGTATCTGTATCATCATTATGTCGCTGCTTCCTACATAGTTTTTTCCCTCTATAAGTACCCATGATTTTCCAATTCTGGCTCCTTTAGTGCACACCAACCAACCGCACACAGGATACTCTTCTGTAAAATCCGCCTCTTTTTCTTCCCTTCTTTTTGCAAATTTTTCTTCTTCATTGACTATTTCCCTTTTTAAAAGTCTGTATTTTTTTAATTGTGCCGCCAGTTCCTTGTCTTCTTTCTCCTTCTCTTTATATAGTTTTCTCTCTTCTATACATTCCTGCCACATTTTTCCATATTTGCCTTCAAATACTACATAAATAAATTTTGATTTTCCGATTTCCAGTATTTTTTGTTCTTTTAATATACGCCTTTCATACACAGCTTTATTATCTATATATACAATCCCGTCCGCTCTTGCCGGTAACAGTATCCCTTCACATGTTTCCTCATCAAAATATATAAGGGTATGCTTTTCCTTTATCTTTTCATCCCCTAAAACCTGTATCTCATTATCCCTGTCCGTCCCTACAAAGTTTTCTCCATAACTTATGACATAACTTTTTCCCTTTCTTGCTCCCTCTATACATACAAGCCATGCACATACCGGTCTTTCTTCTTTTAGGGAAAGTCCACATTCTTTCCGTAAGTTCACATATACCTTTTCAGGGGTATCCAGATCAAAGCCGCATGTCGGGCATATAGTACCGTTCCTTGTTTTGGAAAATACATGTCCATATGGGCAACGCATAATATTTGACATCTTTTTCTCCTTGTTATTTACAACTTTACCGGCTCCTAATTATCACTAATCTACTAAAATCTTTTTGGGGCTAAATCCTGTACCTCTATGTCCGTCAGGGTCTTTTGCACTGCTTAATATATCCAAAAGTCCGGTATAAATTTCTTTATTGCTTAAGCTTGTTCCTTTTGCCTTTCCTTCTTTAACTGCTATATAGTTTTCTATAATGCTTCTTTCTATTCCTTCCATGCTGTTTAATACCATATAGCAAAAAATTCGGTCTGTTTCTTCGCACTTTTTTGTATTAAGGTACTCTCTTGCATACATTTTTAAGACCTCTATATTAAAGGAGCTTTCTCCATACCCTGCATAATCGGCATTCATCAAATGTATGGTATCATACTCTGACTTCATATCTGCAAAGTCAAGGTAGGTATCCCTTAATACAAAACCCGATTTTAATAAAAAGTCGCAAAGCAGGATTTCTCCGTCTTTACTTTCTTCATCATCAGAAAGAAAAGCCTCTATTTCACTTATCTTCCAATCTTTATCCCTTATTTCACTATGCTTTAACCTAAGATACTTCCTTCGTTCGGTATGAGTGTAGGATGCCTTTACCTCTTTATTTATCAGGTATACCTCGCCTTTTAGTTTTACAAGTCCCCTTCCTATAATAAGGGTTCTGTTTTCATGGTCTGAACTTAATCTTAATCCTCTTATGACTCCGTTTGTATATCCATCATAAAGTATAGAAAGTAGGTCTTTCGGATAGTCTCTTATTACCTCAAGTGCTTCTTTTTTTAAGATTCTTCCCGTTTCAAACAAAGGGTATCTGTTTTCCATTAGCTTCTCCTTTATGTCTTTAGTGTTCTCCATCAAAGAAATCACAAATCCACTCATCCGTTTCAAACTTATATTCTTGTCCTTCTCCTGCGTATAGTGTGTCTTCAAGTCTGTATATCGGCACGATCTGAAATCCCCATTTTTTATAATCTACAAAAGCAAATATCTTAAGTTCCCCGTTTTGTATGTCATCCGTATCTTCCTGCTTTATATAGCCGCTGTACCTTCCCGCCAGCTCCATCTTGTCAGTTTCTCTTGCCTCATCTTTTTTGAAGTGAAACAGGTACTCAAACCGTACACTTTCCGAAGCATCATACAGATACATTCTAAGCAGGATATCTTCAAGGCTTCTAAGCAGGCTTCCCGTCATCTTGTTACTTTCAAATCCGTCTATAAGAATCTCTTGTCTGCCTGAGTATGAAAGTGCTTTTATTTTATAGGGAATTAGAGCTTCTTCTTCTCTTATGTCAAATCCCGCATATCCGGTTCTTTTATCGTAAAGATAGCGCATAAGTCCGTCCACACAGGCAAGTTTTAGCTCTTCTTTTTTAACACTGCCTCCACTTTGCATCATGTTGCCGGGTACAAATTCTTTTAGAGCATCTCTAAATAACCCTATCTTACAGGACTGTCCTGTAAGTCTTATCATGTCAAAGTTATAAAGTTCTCCGTTTTTATAAAGTCTTTCCATAAAAACCTTCATAACGGCATATATTTCTCCTGCAATCAGCCTTTCCGCCTCATAACGGTTAAAACTTAGCTTCGGCATCCCCTCTAAAATCTCAAGCCTTTCTCCTCTAAAGACTGAAAGCTTATACCTGTCCGCTTCCAGTCTTAAAAGTCCCATTTTCCCGTTTTTTTCTTCAGGAACTTCTATAACGATATCATTTCCCGAAAAAAGTTCCTGCTTAATCTCATCCGCCAATGTAAATAGAAAAAAGTAATTATTCCTTACCCTGTAATACCCTTCTTTTCCATAAGTTTCAAAACGCTTAAAAGCTGTAGGTAAAATCTCTTCCGCCTGTTCATAAGCCTCCTGTAACCCCTTATAGAAACTTTCAACACCTTCTTCATCTATATACCTATACGGGTCTGTAGGCAACCCATCAATTATTTCGTTTCCAAGATCCCTGTCTAAGCCTGACAGCTTGGATATAAGTTTAAGCTTTAAAAGTTGCATGATTCTGTAGGTGATATTGTTTCCTCCAAAGTCCGTGTTACCGTTTTTATAGCTGTTTTCCATCGTATAGGTCTGTATATCACCCTTTGCCTGTACCTTAAACTTACAGGCACTCAGATCCGTTGTCCCTCCCCCACAGTCCATTATCAGTGCCTTATAACTTTCTCCGTCTTTAAGACGATTTTTCTCTCTCATCTTGCTGATAAAGCTGTAAAGTACGGCAGTGCTTTCATCTAAGGTAACCTTTAGACTTATAGAAAGCATTTCCGATAAAAGCTCCAACATCTGCTCATACACATGCTTTTGCTTAACCGGTACTGTGATATATACTTCTTTTATCTGACACTTGAAGTTATCTCTTGTGATGTTAAGTACATATCTCAGGTATTCGGCTATAATCTCTATCCTTTGTACATACCTGTATCTTCCCTTGGTATCCGTAAGTTCTTCTTTTCTTTCAAAATCCCCTGCCCATCTTTTAATATCATAAAATACGGAAAATCCTTTATCAGTATAGCTTAAGTTTGCAAACCATAAGGCTCTTCTTCCAAAAACATAATCTATACCGTCTTCATTTACATCTGTTACGGCTACAACCGTCGGTATCATCCTTTCAATAAAGGTTTCTCCTCCCACCGACTCTAAAAACAGTGTATGACATATAGTGTTTTCCTTGATTTCTCTTTGCTTTGCCGTATGTATCTGTCTGTAGTAACTGCTGTCCGCATATATAGCTACAGTGGTATTGGTCGAGCCAAGATCAAGTGCTATGGGCATGTGAAGTTCAATCAGGGGAAGAATTTCAAAGTCCATTAAAGGAATCTTATATATTCTGTACTTTGTAAGGTCTTTTTCCTCTTCTCCCATATATATACGGTATATAAACTTTGATGCATCTCTTTCCATAAGGTATAGACTATAGTCTTTTATATCCGTAACTATACCTGAAAGGGCTGCCTCTTTTACAAGGTATAAAGAATCTTTTTTATCTCCCATGGCAACTACATTGAATACGGCACATACCTTTTTATCTCCGCTCACAATCAAAGCATTGGTATTTAGAAACTTTTCTTTGTATTCTATTTTATAATCATCAAGGAAATTAAGTGCCGCTCCTTCATAAATACTAATTTTGCCGGATATTCTAAGTTCATCCTTTTCGGGTTCTTTTACGCTTAGTTTATCAAAACACTCTTCAATCCTCTCTCTTCCGCCTTCCTTTTCTTCTTTGATAAGTTCATCTTCAAAGGTTTGACAGTAGGAAAGTATAGCATCTATAAGCTCTTTACTTGTCATATCCTTATCAAGTCCCCTTACGATACGCTCTCTTAGGCAAACCTCTCTAAGTCGATATTCACTCATCAGCTCAAGCTCTTTTCTTGTATACGCCGCAGCCTGCTCTTCTTTGGTTATGTTTCTGTTAAGCTTATAGCCCATCTTATTTTCCTTCCATCTTCTTTTTTTGTGTATATGCCAAAACACATATGAAAAGTCGATAATACCTACGATTCTGTGATTTTAGCCCGGAAAACACATATTGTATTTTCTCTTAAAATATTTTAGTACATCGCCGTTTTTCCAATTTTCATGCTGTCATCAACTCCTATAATACCGAAGTGATATTTCCAAAAAACATCCGTTTCATAAGATATCGGCAAAAAAAGTTTCTTCAACATTTCAATTCTTTCCATATCTTCTTTTGTCTTATCCACCCCCGTAAAAACGGTAAGTTTCCTTAAATTCTCAGAGTGGATGTAAAGGTTTGCTTTAGGATAAAGTTCTCTCAGTGCCTTTCTAAAAATCGTGATGTAATCTTTACACTTGCATAAATCAAGCAGGCAAAAAATAATTCTTTTAGATTTTTCAAAGTCAAGGGAAAATAGAGTTTTTCTTATACTTTTTAGAAACCTTCCCTCTTCTATCTCTTTTAAGATATACATTGCCCTTAGCTCTTTTTTATCTCCTCCGCTTCTAAGATCCCATACCGCTACATAGTGCATTATTACATCTAAAAATATTTCTCTTGCCTTCTCATACCCCTTCACATCGGGTAAGAATACTTCGCCCAGTTCATTTGCAAAACGATATAGCGGATTTACCTCTATTTCACTTTCTTCAATGGTATCGGAATTTAGAAAATCAAAGGAGCTTTCAGTATAAGGGCTTGGACTCCCACTGTTTATAAATCTAAGCTCTTCTAAGTTATATCCGCTTTTTTGTGCCTTAAGTACAATCTCCCATACACAGTTCATGCTTTGCTCCTGTTCTATATTTTTTCTATACAATCCCTTTTGTATAATAGGTGTTTTCCAAAACCCCTACACAGATATATTCATCAAAGCTTATCTGTAGTTGAGAAACGACATATCTTACCATTGCTTCACAAAGGTTGCTGTCGCTGTTTCTTAAAAACCTTAAAACAAGCTTTGGACTTTCTTCTGTTAGAGGAAAGTCACTACTTAAAAAGTTATTCATATCAGGAAGTATTCTACTTTCCTCCGAAACTTCTTTCCATATCGGCAATCTTTCACAGGATTTAAGTGATACATACTCTCCAATATCAAGTTCTTCAATAATCCTTTCTATTTCCGCCTCGGTATGGATTTTTTCTTCTGTTTTATTTAGAAATCGTCCAATCATTCCATCTTCTCTTTTGTTACTTATTAAGCCGGTTGGTAATTCTTCTTTCGTATATCGTATATCAAAGATATGATATCCTTCCAAATCTGAGTAACCTTCTTCATAGGTCTTTACTATAATCTTTTCTTCTTCCTGTCTTATTCCTACCATGCCTTCAGTCTTTTGCACAAGTCTTAAGATAATCTCCTTATCCCTTTGCTTAACCATTTCCCATTCATAGTATAATCCGTCTTTACTCGGACTTAAAAATGTGCTGCTCTTAAATACTGTTTTTTCTACATTCCATACCGGATAAAGTTCTTCTTTTATCATATCGGCATATTTCCCGTAGTCCACTTCTACATCTCTTGCATTTTGAGGAAGTTTGGACAGGTCAATATCAAAAAAGCGGTCAAGGTAGGCGGTATTTACTGTATTCCATCTAAGTCCATTATAAGAGAAAGTTTCATAAAGTTTACCGACTTCTTTTCTGTAGCGAAGGTTTTTTTTAGGTTGTACTGAAAGTGTGTGTTTTTCTCCGTTATTTGTAAAACTTACTCCTATCTTTTCTTGTAAAAATTCCTTACATACAGTATCGGTTGCATTAAGATAAACGTTTTTTATAAGATCCTTACTTTCGCTATAATCTTCTTTAACATTCTTTTCCTTGTCTTCCAAAACATCTAAATCCGATATCGGAAAAAACATCCTTAAAAATACGTTTTCATTTTTTGAAAGTAAAAGTATTGCAATCTCATAACTTTCTTCTTTACTTTCAAGCTCATCATAGACTTTCTTGTATAAAGATCTGTATCTTTCTTCAAAAACCTCACTCATCCTGTAAAGACCGTCATATAGAACACTTTTTGCCAAGGCATACTCATCTTCATCTTTTATCTCTGAAAGCCTATCCTTTACATACTTTTTTATGTCAAACTCATCCAAGTACGCTACGTCCATATAAAAACACCTCTTTTATCTTTAATAGGTAAAACAATTGCCACTTGCACTGATACACAAGTTTTAAATAAATACCTGATTACTCAGCATTTATGCTTGCAGAAGTCTCTGCCTCACTTGTCTGTTGCTGGGTGGTTTGTACTGCTGTTTGTGCCGCCTTCAGTTCTTCTTTTTCTTTTTCATCAATTCTTTTTTGCACATCACTAAGCTTTTTATCCATTTCTATGGTATTTATCTCATCATTAAGTTTTACATAAAGTCTTCTGGCATACTCATAATTATCTCTGGCCGTTTCAAAATCTCCTCTTAAAAAAGCTTCATCTGCTGCTATTGCGTAGCTTGCAGCGGCATTTTTTTCCTCTTCACTTTCACTGATTTTTTTATCCGCCGTAGAAATTTTTTCTTCAAGATCGGAAAGTCCGGCACTTTCACCTGATTTTTCCAAAATATCTTTTGCCGTATTATAATTAGCTCTTGCTGATAAAAAATCTCCTTTACTTAGTGCCTCATCTCCGGCACTTAGCATATCGTTTGCGGATTGCAGATTTTTAGATTGCTTATCAGCTTCCGCCTGTTTCCCTTCATTTTCCTTTTCAATAGCTTGATCTACCGCTAAAAGCTTTGCTTCCGCTTTTAACTTTCCCTCTTCATATCCTATATCTCTTGCTTCAGTTTTCGCATCAACATACCTTTCTCTTGCTTTATCATATATTTCCGAATCAAAAAGGATATCTCCGTTATCAAGGCTTAAGTTTACACTTTCATACCCTGCAATAAAATCAAGCCTTTTTCTTACATAGGAAAGTCCTGCATTGTCTGCATAAGGAATTTCACTAAGTATAAATTCATATAAAGGTTTTGCTTCCTTGTAGCTTTTAGCATCATACTTTTCATCCGCTTCAAGTATTCCTTCTATAACCTGCTCATAGTGGTACAAAAGGTCTTTCATTTCCTTATCTCTAAGGCTTTCCGCCTTCTTTATGGACTCTTCACACTCAGTATCCGCCTTTGTATAGTTTTCCATTTCTATAAATTTAAGCATCTTTTCATAGTGTGTATTCATATCTTCCCTAAGTTCTTTTCTGTATCGGTTATAAAAGTAAAGGGCAATAACGGCTGCAAGTATCACAACCACCAACACAATTGATACTATTAAAATCATCTTCCTTCTTTTTTTCTTTTTGGTATCCGACTCTACAAATACCTTATCAATATAAATACCGACAATCGTATAGTTATCAATGTACTCGGACTCTTTATCAAGAAGTACTTTTTCAATCTTCTCAATGGCATCTTTCGGCTCTTTTCCGCTGTCAGCAAAGATGTTATCAATCTCTCCTTCCGATACATTTTCCCAAACCCCTTTTGTATAAAGAATTAAAATATCAGTATCAACAAGTTTTATCTTTCTCGATATCACCGGTGAAAATCCTTTTTGCCCTAAAAAGGCATATAGATTACTTCTTTGTTCATGTCTTGACAGGGCATCTTCGCTAATCATTTCTTTTGATACCATTTCACTGCTTAGTGATGTATCCGTAGTCTTATAAAATGACTTGTTATTCCTGTAAAGCTTTGCCCTTGCATTTCCTGCATAGGCAAAGCGTACACTTTCATAATCAGTTATGGCAACTACAATTGATGCTTTAAGCTTCATGTATTTTTCAGCTTTTAAAAGCACTTCATTGGCATGGTTTAAGTATCCGTGTATTTTCCCTTTAGATATGGAAGGCTTTTCCTGAAACTTTGCTATGATACTTTCCACCGCTTCCTTTGCCGATTCGGTATCCGCCACATCTTCAATACCGTCAGCAAGCACATAGCAGGCAAAGTTATCAAGTTCAGCATAAGCAAAAAAATCACTGTTTTTTAATGAACTGCCTTCTTCCGAAATAAAGTTTGTATTGAATTTACTGTTTTGCTTACGCATCTTCTTCAAGCCTCCTAAATCCCTATAATTATTAGTCCAAGATTGTCCAAGTCTTCGTTATTTTTCTTTTTTATTGTTTCAATAATCTCTTTTGCCGTTCCATTACAGCTATGTTTCCTTGAAATGATTATTTCAAGTTCCCTGACAGAGATGTTTTTTTCTACTCCGGCGGTCATTATAACAACCATATCCTTTTTCTTTAGCCTTATTTCTTCTTTAGGCATAAGCGGTTTCATATAGTCGTCCCTTCCTATACAGTTATATGCCCTATCCGTATCAGAAATTCTACGAGCCGCTTCCTTACTTAAAAGTCCCTTATTTACCTTTTCTTTTATAAGTTCTTCCATTATCTGACCCTTGCTAAGAAGTATAAGTTCTTTTCTGCGGAAAATATAAATATTTATATGCCCCATAATGGCATAGCTTAAAAGATTTCCTCTAAGCATTAGACAGGCTGCATACGCCCTTCCGTTTTCTCCTCTAAGTGCATTTAAAACATTCATGTTAGCCGTCTCAAAGGCTCTGTCAAAGAAATAGCGACTGCTTTGGTTGTTATCATATCGGTTATAAAGTTTAGTGAAAGTTCTTACTGTAGTCAGTGCTGCAACCTTCCCGGTATACTCTTTTCCTTCCCCTGCGCTAAGTATTGCCATAAGTCTGTCTTTTTCCTGTTTGAATCCGTATGCATTTGCCTGAACCTGTCTTTTTCCAATATCAAGTAAGGCTCCTATATCGTATATCATGATTTTTTCTTCTTTGATCCATGTATACACTCTCCATGAAAGAATAAAAAAAGCGGTTAGAATAAGAATTAAAGCCATCCAAAAAGCAGTCCCCATATCTGTTTTCCCCTTATTTTTTTTAGAAACATCTGTTATATTTTCCCTATTCCTATGGGATTTCTCCAATTGCTTATTAAAAGCATTTACCATGAAAACTGCTTTCCACATAAAGCAATGTATAAAAACTCACTTTCCCCCATGGTAATGACATCATAAGTTTCAAGAGTCTGTGGAGTGTAAACTGCCTTTCCGTTTAGGTAGGTAATTCCTCCCCCCTCTGTACAGATAAGAGTTGCTTCAAGGTCTTTTTCATCAAAGGATAAAATAGCATGGTTTTCCTGCTTTATGGCATTATCTCCAATGATTGGAATATCCATGGCATCCGTTCTTCCGATATAGTTTTTCCCGAATACCACACGATAATCTTTTCCGTATCTTGGTCCCTTGATGCACACAAGCCATGCACATACCGGCTTGGTTTTTATTCTTACCAAACTTTCTTCAAGCTCCTTATCATCAAATGATTCTTCAAGTTCTTTTCTTTCCGTCATATCCATGTTGCAATAGGGGCAGATATTTCCGTATCTTCTTTTTGAAAACATATGTCCATTTTTGCATCTTATTAAATTTCCCATGATAACTTCCTTACCTTATCTGTAGTTTATTAAGTCCTATAAAAATATAGTCTTTTCTTGTAAGCTTACTTTGTCCGTCTTTAATGTTATAAAGTTTATCTTCTAAAAATCCTTTAATCTGTGTTCCGTTCTTGCTTTGCATATCTTCTATATACCATGACCCGTCCACATAGTTAAGTATTGCATGAACATCACTTACGGTTCCCGAAAAATAGGTGTCAGATAAATCTATATCTATATCCTCTTCACTGTTTTTCTTTCCGATTACCAATGAGTTTTTTCCTAAAATATTCCATGTTTTTACTACGGTATCTTCTTCACTTAAAAGTACAAGCTCGGACAAAAATGTATCTTGTATCTTTTCTTTTTTAAAAGAAAAGTCCTTTACTGCAAAGTAAATCAAAGAACCTGAAATTAAAAAAGAAAACATATAAAATATATATCCACCTTTTAATCCTCTTCCCAAAAATCCAACAATTACGACACACAAGATAGCTGCAATTATTCCTGAAACATCAAATACAAATCTTCTATTCATATATTCCCATTCCAACCACTTTTAATTGTATAGGAAATATTTATCTCCCTACTCTTCATCATTGTGGTGTTCCCTAAATGCGATAATTTCCTTTATGTAGGCTTCTAAGATAATTTATAAAAATAGGCTGCATGACAATAAATGTCTTGCAGCCCAAACTTTTAACGACTGATTTTTTGTTACTCGGCTGCGTATCCGCCTTCAACTATCAGACCTGCCATCTTATCTTTTTTCTGTTTTATTACAAGAGTAAAGTTTCCTACTCCTTCTTCATCCCCATGCCTTTCTTTATAGTTCACTACAAAAGCATTCGGAAATACATATTTTCTTTTAGTAATTCCCGCTACTATCTGTTCTACGGTAACCTTTCTATAGCAATCCTTGTTTTGTGCCGGAACCATTGACCAAAGTGCCATATTTCTTGTTGAGTCAAAAGGATCTCCGTCTACTGCTGTTAAAATCTTACCGGTAATCTCCATTGTTGCACCGGCATCATTGGTACGAGCATTTGAATCAATAGGAATGTCTGTGGATAAAAATACGCTGTTTACACATTCCTTTGCAAGTTCAAAGCTTTCATTACCTTCTATTTTTACTTTGTATGCCATGCTCTAATCCCTCCTATTTCTTATTCTCCGGCATATCCGCCTTCTACCGCCACTTTTGCATTATTATCCTTCTTTTGACGGATATGGATATAAAACTCTCCGGTACCGTTTACATCATCCGCCTTTTCAGAATACTCCACCACGAATGCATTCGGAATTACATACTTTCTTACAACAGAGCCGGCAGATACCACTGTTACTTCCGCTACTCTGTAGCAATCCGCATTCTCGGAAGGAATCTGAGACCACTTGGCAAGTTTTAATACATCATCAACATCCGCTCCGACATTGTATAAAACTCTTCCCCATACCTTTACACCAAGACCGTAATCTGTTGCTTTGGCATTTGAATCCTTTGGAGACTCGGACAAAAACTCTGCGTTTACTATGCTTCTCTCATCAAAGTCTGCTACTTCCGAACCGGTTACTCTAAACCTAATTCCCATTGTGCTACCTCCTATGAAAATATATATTCTTTATAAAACTACTCCAAATATTTAAAATATTTTTTGTAATCAACTCAAAAATGAAGTTCTCATTTTATATCACATCTTAATATGAATCCTTACTCTCCCGCTACACGATTTAGCGGCACCTCAACTCTTTTAACAGCATTTCCGAAACTTATCTCTATAGCACATACACCTGCCGTTTCATCCGCTTCATAGGTAATATCATCATTACTTCCCAGTATACCGTTAATATTTGTCTTTTTAGAAAGCCATATACTTTTTTGACTGGACGGATTATTTGAGAAGAACTTTGCTATATTTTCCGCCTTAAAATCTCCTGTGGCATGCCTTAAAATCCTCTCAATATAGTTAGCGGTCTGTGTTTTATAAATAGGCTCATAACTGCCACCTGAAAGTTTTAAGTTTCTTGCTTTATATACCATTATATGGCTGATATTTTCTCCGTCTAATACCGCATTCTCTGAAGAAAATACAAATCCGAATCCTCTTTTGTTAATATCATCTTTTACACTGTTTGTAAATCCGGTAATCTCCTTTGACATGGTAGTATGTATCTTAAGAGAATTATTCTTTGCTTCAATATCAAATCTTACACCCGGTAAATCCGTATCCACATCTTTCTTAAAATACTCTTTAAGATACTCTGGAGATTGATAACTTGCCACAAATCCGGCTGCCACATATGCTGCACCTATGTAAACTCCGTCTATCCAAAGCTTCATGATATCTTCCTTGGCTTTTGAAAGTTCAGCGGCTTCATTTTCATTAACAATCATCCTGCTTTCAAGCTTTACTCCAGACTTGTCCTTTGGAATAATTGTAAAGTTCGGCACACATGGAATCAAATACTCTGAATAAGGCTTACCGCTAAGGCTTGCACATCTGTCATCAAAAAATCCCACTCCAGTCATTGCCATGCTGTTAAATGTTGTCTTATCCCCTGTTTCATAGGAGTAAAAGCATTGTACACCGTAATCCTTAAGAGCATCCGCAATTCTTGCCAAAGACTCCACACTGACATTTTCAGTTTTTACACTGTCTTTACTTCCCTTAAATCTTTCCCTTGTAACATTCATCTTTGATTTTTCATCCAAAGACACACCTGCAACAATTGCATACCAAACGGTATTGCCATAATCATTCTTTTCATTTACAGTATTTAAATAAGCACAAAGCTTAGGTACATTTAGGCTGTTTGCCATGGCTTCATTTTTAACATTGGCAATCAGAAGACTTGGTTTCATTCCCTTTACTTGCTTGGGATACTGTTCAAAAAATGCCCATACACCTAAAATCTTCTCGACCAAAGGTTTTACAACCTTTATAAAATCATCCTTGGCATTTTTATAAAACTCAAGATATGTGTTATAATTGTCCACTTCCTTTTTAACATCAATCTGACTTTGCATTGATGAATTAAGAGGACAAAAAGTTCTTACCACCAACTGTTTTACATAGCTGTTTCCTTCAGAATTAAGGGCATCATAGTCATCTTCAAGTGCTTCAATAAGCCCTGCATTTGAGTTGTCATCTGTAGCTACCAATGCACTTTCTTCCACCTTTGGAGCTTCTATTACTGTAAGTTCTCCTTCTGAAGACATGGTAAGAAGTCCTAGGGTTAGGGCATCGTTACTTTCAGACTCTTTTGATTCTCCAAGCAAAAGTCTTGTTTTTATATCTGAGATAGCAAGAGGAATCATCGCCATAAGATTCTGGTAGTTGGCACTTGCTTCTTCAAACATCGAATTAAGCTTATCACCAAGATCAAGCTTATGAGGATCTCCATCTTCAAGTTTTGCATACTCCGCATAAGTATACTGAAGTTCTTTTCTTACCTGCTTTATGTCATCCATAACCTTTGAAGGAGAAATCATTTCCGTAAGTTTTTCAAACTTAAAATCCGCATTGATAATTCCCTGACTTCTTTTGGTTTCAACCAAGGTCATAAGCATCTTTAGAAAATCGTTATGTGCATTAAGATGAACTATGCTTAACATGCTCTCTGGAACCCCCGCCGGTTTTTCCTTGGAATACACGATCTTTCCGGTTGCAGCATTAAAAAAAGAATACACCGTAGGGTCAAACTTTTCTAAAAACTCTTCAAAGCTTCTGACAAGTAGTGCTTCATTGATTTCTTTTATCTTGTCATCACTTAAGCTGTCCAGCCCTCTTACATCACCGACCAAAGTAAGTAAGTTAAGCTTTTCAGGATTAATCTCTTCAATCAACAAAGTACGATTAGTTTGCTTTATAATACTCTCTGCCATCCTGCATCTCCTTAAATCTATATTTTTCTTATATAAAATACAAGCTCTAAGATTTCATTACATATCGGGTAAAAGGAATATAAACAATAGGAATCCCTACAAGACACAAAACCAATAACTATCATTATTGGCAGTACAGAACATAGACTAAATAGAAAAATAACAACAGATAAATTATGTTGTTTATCTCTATCAGAACTAACTCCAGCTACCAACAGTATATATTTTTACTAAAAAACAATTTCTTAATAACAATAAAACAACAATTACACATATCTTATTCACAAATTTTTATATCCCTTATCTGCTTACGATAGTAGCATATATACAGAATAATTTCAAGTTTTTTAATATAATTTACATCTATACTACGATATATAAAATAGTATTAAAGTTAAGGTTAGTTATACCTATTTCTCAGCTGTAAACTCTACTAAAATATCAGTTTTGAGCGGTACTCCATGGTAAATTCTATTATCTTTTTTATTTTTATGATTTCAACAAAAAGTTATACCGACTTTTTTATAGTTGAAATTTAAAACCAACATGATTTGAATGATTAAAAAACAAAAATATTATGTGGACTTTTCCGGATAATATTAGCAAGCACAGTAAGTGCATATGCACTTACGAAAAATTGACTTAAGCCTCGTTTTCACTTCGGGTTCTTTCAGTCAATTTTTGCTTGTTGGGGAATATCCCCAAACCCCTGCTTAAGTAACTTACTTTATTCCATTACCTAAGTAGTATTTGAAAAAGTTTCTGCTTATTTCATTGAAGCTTACTTTCAAAAATGTTATAATTCTCTTGTAACTTATATAACTATTTTATCTCTCTACAGGAGATTTCTGATCTGGAAATATACTATAAAGCAAAACCTGTAAATCAAGCTTAGCACTTGATTCTACAGGTTTTTTCTTTTGTTGTTTTTAGGATTTGGAGGTTTTGACATGGCAAACAGAGTAAGAGCTCATGGCATTTATTTAATGCTTTCAGATGATGAACTAAAGGTTTTGGAGAAAAAATATAGGCTCTCCGGTTGTAAAACTTTGCGTCAGTTTATTATGAAATGCATCTTAGGCAAGGATATTTTCGTATTGGATATGGCAGTTTTTAGGGAACTTTCCACAAGTATCGGCAGAATAACAGGCAGCATAAATCAGATTGCAAAGCGTGTAAATTCTACCGCAGCTATCTATAAAGATGACATCATTGATATACAAGAGCTGCTAAAAAAGCAGGGGAAAGATATTTACTCTCTGCGAAAAAAACTATATGACCTTGGAAATTTAGAAAGTATAAATACGGAGGAGATCTGATGGCTGTTACAAAGATTCATCCCATAGAAAAAACTTTACACTTAGCCCTAAACTACATCATGAATGCTGATAAGACTGATGAAAAAATACTTATTTCCTCTTTTAACTGCAATCCTAAGCTTGCTCATCTTGAGTTTGAGCAGACGAAAAGAGAATGTAATTCCAAGGCAAAAATCTTAGCAAGACATTTAATCCAGTCCTTTGCTCCCGGAGAAACCACTCCTGAGCAGGCACACAAAATAGGACTGGAACTATGCGAAAAAGTCTTCCAAGGAAAGTATGAGTATGTACTCACTACCCACATAGATAAGGGGCATCTTCATAATCATGTTTTATTTAATAATGTAAGTTTTTTAACCGGTAAGGCGTATCAAAGCAACAAAAGAAGTTATCATCAAATCAGAACTATCAGTGATGAGATTTGTAAAGAAAACGGTTTATCTGTAATTGATGAAAACTATAAAAAATTCAAGAACAGATATTCCACAAACGGTAAAAGCTATATTGAATATATGGAATTTAAGAAAGGCAGTTCTTGGAAAAACAGGCTTCACCTTGCCATTGATAAAGCAATTTTAAAGTCCGGTACTTACGAAGAGTTTTTAAAAGCAATGGAAGATTTAGGATATGAAATTAAGATTGGAAAGTATCTTTCATTCCGTCATAAAGACAAAAAAGATACAGGAAGGTTTACAAGAACAAAGGCAAATGTGCTTGGAGAAGATTATACCAAAGAGCGAATTAAAGAAAGAATTGAAGATACAACCAAACATCAGATTTATAATAAGGAACAGTTTTATGACAAACTCTCTTATAAAAAGCCGGATACTATTGTAAATATAAAGAACAATGAAAAGGTAAAATCCTCAAAAGGTTATGAAGTATGGGCAGGTAAACATAACATGAAAACAATGGCTTCATCCTTAAACGAAATGAGAAGATATGGCATAAACACCTATGAAGAACTGGAATCAAAATTAAAGAAGGCAGCTTCAGACAGGCAACAATTATTAGATCAGATAAAACAAGCTGAACAGGAAATGAAATCCATATATTATGTGATAGAAAATAAAAACACCCTTTCTAAAAATCAGTTAATTTATGACATGTATATTAAAGATAAAGAAAATATCGCCTTTTATGAAGAATACAAGCCTCAGATTATTGCCTATGAAATCGCCTTAAGAGAACTTGAAAAATCAGGATACCGTACATTAAGTATTCCGGAACTGTCAGATAAATACGCTGTTTTGGAACAGAAAAAACTTAGCCTTATGGAAGAATATACATATCAAAACTTCATGCTCCATGATCTTCAACAGGCAAAGAAAAATACGGATATATACCTTAATAACCATCTGGAAAAATAAAGAAGAAGGAGGCTGTTCCTACATGATTTGTCGGTAGAAAATAGCCTCATTCTTTATAAATAACAGATTATATAGACAAAGGGGCAGACTTTTCTTAGACAAGCCTAAATATCCAAGGAAAAACGGCAGGCTTCTTTATCACTTGTCCATTTCTATAAGATAATCTTCTCTTCTTTTCCATACAACTAAAGAGATTATACTTATTATGATATAGTTTACCACCTGATTGGCTAAATCATTATTTAAAAGTGGTAGAAAATAAGATTTTTCATTTGTAATAAATCCATGTACTAAAATACAATATACCGTCATTGAGCTGAAAAACGATATAGCTAAATTAAGGATCTTTCCAATCAATACAAATTTATCATGAATAAGCTTAAATAAGACAGAATATAGCACTACTGCCGCTATTGCCGCTAATATATCCCAAAAATATACGGCATATCCGGATGAAAACTTGATGGAAAAATAATGGTGAGTATAATACCAACTTGCTATAAATACCGCAAGTTTATCCATTGCAAATAAGCTTATTTTTACAAATGTTGTTCCTACAAACAGTATAACTCCCAAATATAATATAATTAAGGCTATAAAAATACCAATCATATCATTTCATCCTTTCGACTAAAATAATCCTATTTTTCTTATACTATAACGCCCCTCTTCTTTTTTAGCAAACCCTTATTTTAAGTTTAAAAGAGAATCAAAAAAAGACGGGGGACAGCAGCTTATCAGGCTGCCAATCCCCACACTTTTATCTTTCTAACCCTTTTTCACTTTTCATATTCCCTTGTTCTTTTGATCTGCTATCTGTTTTTTCCTTATAATCATTTAGTTTTTTAAGTGTTGAAGGCTTCTCTTTTGTATCTTGAGATTGTCCTCTGGCTTTTAACAACTTGGCGGAATATACCTTAAAGTTTGTATATTGCTTTCCATTTTTTCCGATACTAAGCTTTTCTTTTCCTGAAAGCGAAACAAAATCTCCTTTTCTAAAGTCCTTCACTGCTTGAACCTGTTCATTATAGGCAAAGCAATTCATAAACTTTACATTCCCCATCCCGTCATTTTTAGCAATAGAAAAACTTGCCACTCTGAAATCCTGTCCATCATTTGATCTTAGATCCTTCACTTCAACATCTCCGGTAAGATTACCTTTTATATACTGCTTTTCTTGATCATTATTATATTTCAGACTTGTATTTTCTTTTAGTGTGTTTTCCTGTGTTTGGTATTGCTCGTTTTCACTTATTTCTTCTTTGCTTTTTTCCTGAATGTCTGCATCTTTTTCTATCTCTTTCTGCTTTATATCTTTCGCTGCTTTTAGGTCTTCATCAATAAAGTCCATAAACCTTTCATCAATCAACCCCATATAAGAGTCATTCATATAGTTGTCATAAGCATTATCCAGTATGTCTTCATTATTTATATCTGTTTCCAGTGATATTATTCCCTTGATAAAATCACTATGATTGTATTCTGCCAGGAATGATAAAGTTTCTTTCATACTTTCAAAGCTGTTGTTTTGCATATTTGAAATACTTTTTAAATCATTTGCATATCTTCCGTTTAGCCACTCAAATTTACCGGTTTCTTTATTCTCTTTAATTCCTGATGCTATAACAAATTGTTCGCCCGAAAATAATACCACCTGATTTTTCTTTACATCTAATACCGTTGTATGTTCTCCCAGTGCTGTTTTAATAATATCTCCTTTTTTTAAGTTCATAAATTCCTCCATTCTGTCTTTACAGTTTATTTTTCTATTAAAGATTGAGAAAAGAGTACCACTAAAAGATACTCTCTTCCAATATTTTCATATGATATTTTTTATCTGAATCCTACCTTGCATCCTCAAAGTATTCTAATTGATTTTCCCTTACACCTATTTGACTTACTTGTTCCTTATACCCGTTTAATTTTTCTACTACAGAGTTTCTATCTCTTTTATTAAGATCTCCGATACTTTGTACCTTACTGTCTCTAAAGTCGGCATCGTACCTGTCTGCTACACCGTCCAAGTCTGTATCTTTTTCTAACGGATCATAGAAATTTCCCTCATCATCAATTTCAAGCCCCAGTACCTCTTTTAACTTTTCTTCATCCACATAGATAAGCTCATTAAAATCCCAAAAACCTATGTTTGCCTTTATTTGCACAAGCTCTCTTCTATCGCTTGCATCAAGAGGATCATAGGTATACTGAAAGCTGTTAACTAAAGTATTATCAACATAAGTGTTTAATTTATAATTGATTAAATCAAGGCTTGTCTGTATTTCATGCTTTTCATCCGGCGTAGTCGTATAAGCAAGCCTTATATCGTTTAAGTCGGGAAACAAAGTATCAAAATCCTCTACACTATGATTTTCCTCATACTCTTTATTTAAAAAGTGAATCAATTCTTCTTTTACTTCTTCAAGTAACGGATTTTTTTCCTCTGTTACTGCTTCTTTTTGCCCCATATCAAGTAGATTATTTACCTCTGCAAGTCTTAGTGTCTTTTCTTTTAGAAGTTCATCCTGTGGAAATTTCTTCCCGATTTCAAGTTTTGCGGTTTCTAGTTGACTTTCGGTATCACTAAGCTTACCTAAAGTTTGCTCCAGTCTCTCAGGCATTCTATCAAGGACATTATCCATTCTCGTTATATTTCCGATACCGTCCGTTCCAAATTCACCATAATGATTCTCTTCGCCTTTTAGATTAAATTTATACTGATTGGAAAAGCTGTCATAGTATGCAAATAAATCAAAGTTTCTGTACTCTCCGATTTTTACTTCTTCCGACTTAAAATCATCCGTCTTTTTTATGCTTTTTATCTTGCTTATCAAAAATTCTCCGGCTTGTCTTTTATCAGTATATTTTTTTCCGCCAAGAATAAGAGAGGTGAATTTTGATACTGTTTCTTTATCCGACTTTTTCTCTATCTCCATTAAATTTTCTCCTACATTCTCCAAACTTGACTGAATATATACTGCCTTATCTATATTTTCTTCTCTATATGGCTCTACTGCTTTTATATCTTTTTTCAGGTTTTCTATTTTATTTTTTAAATTTTCTATTTCCTTAGGGTAAACCTTTACCACCTTATCCTCAAGTTTATACAGGTTTGATTTGAAGTTGGACTCAAGCATTTTTAGCTTGGATACCTCGACATCAAGATCCATCTTCTCACGAATTAAAGGATTACCTGTCGCAAGTGCCTTTATTTCAGCATAATTTAATGTAGCCTCATCCACATCTTCTGCAACTCTTACCGGTGTTTTACTTGTCATTATCTGTGAAATATACTTTTGTTTATTTTCAAGTGTTTGAAAAAGATAAGCATCAAAGGTATTCTCAGTTACATATCTGAAGATATAAACATCCTTATTTTCATTTCCCTGTCTTACGATTCTTCCGGCTCTTTGTGCCAGATCCGCAGGTCTCCATGGGACATCAAGATCGTGAATGGCAATGAGTTTATCTTGTGCATTGGTTCCCGCTCCCATTTTCTGTGTAGAGCCTAAAAGCACACGAATTTCTCCTTTCCTTACCTTACCAAAAATAGCATCCTTTTCACTGTTGTTATTTGCATTATGGATAAATTCAATTTCTTCTTTTGGAATTCCCATTGTAATGAGTTTGTTCCTAATATCATCATAAATATTAAACTCGCTTGAGGGTGTGGACATATCACAAAAGACAAGCTGAGCCGACCTTTTATCTGCATATTTATCCCATATGCTGAAGATATTTTTTACACAAGTATTTACCTTGCTGTTCTCATCATCGGGAAGTAAGGGATTTATAAGCCTCTGATCAAGTGCCATCTTCTTTCCGTCATTAGTAATAAGCAGCATATTATCGACAGAGGAATCCACCTGTTTTGCTCGAACCTTATCCGCCCTTTCTGAAAAAGTTTCAAGTATTTGCTTTTGCTCCTCGGTAGGCTTTGTCTTTATGGTTTCAAAATGTGCATTTGGAACGGGAAGATTTAATACATCCGCCGTTTTTATATCCATGAACTGCTTAACCATGTTCATAAGCTCCGGGAGGTTGTAAAACTTTGAAAATCTTGTCTTAATTCTATATCCGTTCCCTTCAGGATTAAGCTCTATTGCCGTAACCGTTTCTCCAAAGGTAGATGCCCACGAATCAAAGTGCTGAAGGTGCATTTTTTTAAGTCCGTCATACTGAAGATACCTTTGCATGGTATAAAGTTCAGCCATACTGTTGCTAACCGGAGTTCCTGTTGCAAAAACAACTCCCTTACCACCTGTTATCTCATCCATATATCTGCACTTCATAAGCATATCACTTGACTTTTGCGAATCCGTTGCACTGATTCCTGAAACATTTCTCATTTTTGAAAACAGGTACAGATTTTTATATGCATGGGCTTCATCCACAAAAAGCTTATCAATTCCCAGTTCCTCAAAGGTTACCACATCATCTTTTTTATAATCATCATTAAGTTTCTTTAATTTTGCTTCCAGACTTTTCTTTGTTTTTTCAAGCTGTTTTACACTAAATCTTTGATCCCTGTCTCTTTTATACTCTCCAATAAATTCCACAATCTCATCGATCTGACTTTTAAGTTCATACTCCTGTCTTTCCTTTGAAATCGGAATTTTCTCAAATTGACTATGTCCGATAATCACCGCATCATAGTCTCCTGTTGCAATCCTACTGCAAAATCTTTTCCGCTTGTCCGGTGTAAAGTCCTTTTCCGTAGCACAAAGTATATTGGCTGCCGGATAAAGCTCGTTAAACTCACGCCCGAACTGTTCCACGATATGATTTGGAACTACAAACATGGCTTTAGAACTCATCCCAAGCCTTTTAGACTCCATCGCAATTCCTATCATCTCAAAAGTCTTTCCCGCCCCTACTTCATGTGCAAGCAGGGTATTCCCTCCAAAAAGTCCCCTTGCTATTGCATCTTTTTGATGTGGTCTAAGCTTAATTTCAGGATTTATCCCATCAAAAGGCAAATGGCTTCCGTCATACTCCCTTAATCGAAGGGAATTAAATCTTTCATTATATTTTTTCACCAGTCTGTTTCTTCTGTCCACATCCTCAAAGATCCAGTTTTTAAATTCTTCTTTTATAATTTCCTGTTTACTCCTTGCAAGCATGGTCTCTTTTTGATTTAGAACTGATGTTTTTCTTCCATCCGAATCAATGATCTGGTCATATACTTTGGTATCTCTAAGATTTAGACTATCCTCTATAAGCTTATATGCACTCACTCTGCTTGTTCCATAGGTGAAATTAGCCAGGTCGTTATTTTTATCTGTGCTTTTTCCCTCTACCCTATACTCTCCCGTAAAATCAGTATATTTAATATCTATATTCCATCTGTTTGATGCGGAGGTCTTTAACAGATTAAACATAAAGCTCTTATAGTCTTTTTCAGGTATCCATGTAGAACCCATCTTGACAGTTATATCACTTGCTTCAAGAGTTTTCGGCATTACTTCTTCTAACTTTTTCTTTTGATAATTAAGAGCTGATAATTCCTGTTTTAATACCGAAATTTTCTCTGTTATTTCTGATTTATGTGATAATTCTTCCTGCTTGGATCTTCCCCCGTCAATACCCGATTGTAATACCTGAGGCTTATCTAACTCCTCTTTATTTTTATTAATTTCATAATCTATATTTTTTATATATGCATCTACTACTTCAATTTTTTCTCTGATATTACCTGATAAGTATTCATCTGCACTGACATAATCTCTTGAAAAATCTCCCAAATCTAAAGCTGATAAAAAAGGCGTAATATCACTTGGTTCAAAACTGTCAAGATTTAGGAATATCTCCCCTTTTAGTCCTTCTATCAGCTCTTTTCTTATATTTCCTGTAAGCTCCTCCATATACTCAAGGTTGACATTTCCCTTTTGAGATATGGAAAGGATCAGTGCCTCGGTTAAGTTATCCGTATGTTCTATTAATTCCGCTTTTTTAATGGTTCTTTTTGTGAAAATATCAGACTTGCCGATAAAGTTACCCTCTTTATTAAGGTTTTCCAAGGTGGACACTAAAGAGTAGTTGGCATCCTCCTGGAGTAGTCTTTTATTTGCTCTTGAATTAATCAATCCATACTTACCTGAAAAATCATCATAAAGCTTATTTAATCTGCTTTGTAATGCTTTAATTTCTCCTTCCGGATAATCTTCCTTTTGATAGGTAATTACTCCTCTTAATACTTTTTCTATTTCAAGATATGCCCCTATCTTCTCCTCATCAGCCTTATTTAGAAGTACCCTTTGCATAATTGAGTTTTCTCTAAAGTACACCTTATCTTCAATCACTACATAGGAATAATTTTTAACATTGTCATCAGCCGGAAGTGTTTCTGTTTCAAGTTCTTCGTTTAACTTCGCCTTTTCATAAGTAACTTTTATATTTTTAATTGCATCCTCAAGCTGTTCTTTTATCGGTTTACTTTCATCTGCAATGCAAGAAAGAGTAGTGCCAAACCTTCCTGGTACTTCCTGCATATTTCCAAGTACCATATGTGGATTATCTACAAAGTATTTGTTATAGCTTAGTCCCTTCCTGTCCTTATCAATCTTAACCCAGTCCTCATCTATCTTTAACAGCCTGTCCCTTTTCTTTAGGAAAATAATATCACTTGTAACCTCTGTACCGGCTTCACCTTTAAATATATTATTCGGCAGTCTTATTGCTCCCAGAAACTCTGCCCGCTCACTGATATATCTTCTTATATCCTCATTTCTTTTATCCATTGTGCCTGATGAAGTTATAAAAGCAATTATTCCTCCGTTACGCACCTTATCCAGTGTTTTAGCAAAAAAATAATCGTGAATAAGAAAGTTGTTTTTTTCATATTCACGATCGGATACCCTATACTCTCCAAAGGGTACATTTCCTACAGCTATGTCAAAAAGATTATTTGAAAAAGCAGTCTTTTCAAAGCCTTTTACCTGAATGTTTGAATTGGGATAAAGCTTTTTAGCAATCTGTCCGCTGATACTGTCAAGTTCTATGCCGTAAAACTTTGATTTTTGCATTGATCCGGGTAGATTTCCTATAAATCTTCCTGTTCCCATACTTGGCTCTAAGATATTTCCACTCTCAAATCCCATATCGGATAAAGTATGATAAATAGCATCTATTACTACCTTAGGTGTATAAAAGGCGGTAAGCGTACTCTCTTTGGCAGCTTCATACTCTGAAGGTAATAGGTTTTCTTTTAAGAACATCCTTGCTTCCTTCCACTGACCACCCCGCTCTTCATCAAAGACATCTGAAAGTCCTCCCCAACCTACATATTTGCTTAAAATATCCTGCTCTTCTTTACTTGCATTTCTGTTTTCTTTATCAAGCTGTTTTAGTACCTTTATTGCTTCGATATTGTTTTTTAATCGTTCTGACGGTGGTAGGACTTCATCTTCTCTTGTTATCCTGTAATTGACAGGGGAGATATTTTTCACATATTCTCTGCTTGTATATGTTTCTTCTTGCTTTGGTATTTCACTTAAGGCTTCTTTATTTAAGACAGATAACTCTTCTTTATCTACACTCTCCTTTAGTGATTTTTCTGCTATAGAAAGTATCTCAAAATCAAGTTCATTTTCATTTCTAAATGTCAGAATCTCACTTCCTGTAATAAATCCGGTAAGATACCCCTCATTATCATCCAATTTTATTGTCTTATAGCTTCCATAATCCTTTATTTCCGAAATCAGGTATTCCTTTCCTTGATATCTTACCTGCATACCTTCTTTAAAAATCGGCTCATTTACATTTTCTTGTTCATTTGCCTTTTTAATCTGCCCATTTATATAACCTGTAAGAAGTACATTTCTATGGTTATCATCAAGTAAATAGGGAAGATTTTGTAGCATCTTTTTGTAACTGTCATAAGATATTGCTACATTACTATTTAATAAATATCCGTTATACCTTAAAAGCTGCTTTAATTCTCGGTTTTTCATGTCTAAGACAAGTTCAGCTTCATACCCGGTTTTCCCGTCTATGCTGTTTCTTATATGCTCCGGTACTTTCAAGTCTTCTTTACTTACAGCTTTTTTAAGCAAAGTAAATTCTTCTTTTTGTGGGTTTAATTGATATTCATCCTCTTTCTTTCCTTCTTTAAAAGTCAAAGCAGATATAATCTCATTCTTAGCTCTAAGCTCTGATGCATTTTTATTTTCTTCTTCTCTTTGTATATCAGGATTAATGTCGGTACCGTTTTCTTTATCCGTTATATCCTGTTCTTCTTCCGGATTAAAATTCCCCGACTCTATATTTTCTTCTTTTGATTTTAGCTGTTTTTGCACATCGGACACAACACCCTTATTTTCATATCGATCATTCTTTATTAAGTCTTTAATCCTTACTGCCACTTGACTCCAGCTAAGCATAACTTCCGGAGAGTTTCCCTTTTTAAGCCCGATTCCCTTAGCATCATGCCATTCACTGCTTTCCATATTTCCTGATAAAGCATGAGTTCTTCCACCTGTGCCGTACTCATTTTTTAAAAACTCCGCCTGTTCTGAAAGTGTATGATTTTCTCTAAAAAAGTCGGCAATCCGTTTTTCACCTCCTGAAATACCACTTCCTCTTCTTAAATTTTCATCTATCTCATCTTCTGTGATAAATTCTTTTATCTTTGGTAGTTCAATAAGACCTGAACTAAATTCCTTCCTTGGTATCTCCAAATCATTCAGACTTTTTAAAATCTCTTCCACCTTGTGAAAATGAAATCTTAATATCCCCTTATTTTCCATATAGTCCTGTATAAATATACTATATTCTTCTCTAAGCTTATTTCTAAATTCAGGACTTCTAAGCTTTTCTGAAAGTTCTTCGGTTTCGTCAGGAAATCCGATTTTTTCTGTTCGGTCAAGAACCTGTAGGTAAGCTTCTTTTACATCATCTGCAAAATCTCTTTTTAAGTACCACAATTTTTCTACAAGTTCTTTTCTTTCATAGGAAAAGGCTTCCGCCACCTCTACATTGGTTGCATATTCACTGCTTTCAATAAGTTCTTCTATACGTTTCGCTGCATTACTCCATGATAAAATCTGCATAGGATTTGTTTTTGATGAAATGTCATTGGATAAGTAAACGCCTTCTTTATCATACCATGCACAAACCTTATTCCCGGCTACCTCATAACCATTTCCACCTCTAAAGTTGCTTTTAAGGAAATCAGCTAATTCTTCTACACCTTTTCCTTTAGAATACTCAGCCAAAATCTTTAATCTTAGGTTTTCTTTATTTCCTCCATAAATTAAAACCGTGTCTATTTCTTTTTGCTGTAAGGGTAAGTTAAATCTCACCTGACCGCCTTCATTCCCGGCAAAAGAAAAGGAAGTCTTTTCAACTTCCCTTTCAATATTTCTGATATTTAGTTGTGAATCACTTTCTATACCCAGATTATCTGTTCCAGTACCATTCTTGTCAGTGTCATATCGAGATTTTTCTTCAGTCCCGTGTATTTCAGAAAATCCTCCGACTTCAGTTCGTTTGTAAGCCCCCAAGCCTGCATCATTTTCGGCTCTTCCTTCTCCAAAAACTCCTGTGCCTGCTCCTCTATATTTAAAAGATGCTCCATCAGTGTCTCTTTGTAATACATGCTCTGATACTGATTCTCCCTGTTCTCCTTCAGGAATTTGAGCCTCTCCCTGCCAAATCTGTTCAGTCTGCTCTGATCTATTATCTTTGGCATCTTGATATTCGATATCAAAACTTCCTCTCCATCTTCCATCTTCTCCAAACTGTATGTTCCCCCCTGTTTCTCGAACAGATTCTCTTTGATTACTGGAATGTAGGTTTCTTCCTCCAAAAGATATTCCCTGTCCGCCAGTATTACTGTTTCTCTCATCAGCCAAGCCTCCTTTATTTTCTTCTATCTCATTATTTATTACTCCGGTATTTTCACTGCTATCATTTACATTATAATGCTCCTTGTCGGTCTTTGTCTGCTCTTTTATCTCTATTTCTTTAATTTTTTCTCTATCACTTATTTTCTGTATTTCTCTTCCGATAGCTATAAGCATTTCTTTGGAAATTAAAGATATTTCTCCAAGGATGCTGTCAATATCCTGTCCATGCTTAATACCTGATACTGTTTTCAGTTTGCCCTCATCAACAGGAATACCTATATCCATTCTTTGTGCAAGTGAAATCTTTATGGATTCTGTGATAAATTGCATCAATTCTACTTTGGTATAACTCTTAAGCGTATCATCCGTCATCATATCAAAGATGGTATATATCTTTTTCCTAACATATAAATCTATAAGTGCATTTATCTTTTCTTCCTGTGAAAAAAGCAGCCTGCTGTTTCTTTCTTTAAAGTTGTCAATCAGTAAATCAATAGCCAAAGCATGCTTCTCGGGTTCATATTTCCACAGTTTTACTTCATTGATCTTATTTCCTATACTTACTGTTTGGCTGACATCAAATACATACTTCACCTTTGGTAGTCTCATGCTTAAATCAAGAATCGGTATTCCCTTTTCTCCTCTTTTTACACTTCTTCCAAGTTTTTTCCAAAAATCATACTCCGCACAGGCAGTTGCTCTCTTGTAGGTACTGTAAATACTTAACTGGTGCATATATGAGTATTTATAGTTGTTTCCCATTGTCTTTAGAAAATCTTTGTAGGCACTTACATCCCTTCTTATTTCCTCTAACGAGTGAGATAAAATATCACCGATTTTTTCAGTTGAATATCTTGGCATCTTTCCCTCCTTCTTATTATTTTCAGTCTCTTCTTGCTTTATATCTTTTGCAATATCAGCCTTTTCTTTATTCCAATCATAAAACTTGCTTATTCCGTTCATTGCCCTGTCTGCAATATAGTGTATATAGTCTGTACTACCTCGCCTTTTATACCACTTGTTTCTTTTAAGTCCGCCTCTTTCCATAAGGCTGATTGACGCTTCCACATCTGCGGTGTAATAAAGCAACCTTCCAAGCATAAAAAAATCAGCCTCAGATTGGCTGTTAAAATAGTTTTGATAATTCCCGTTATATATTTGTCTTAGATCTTCTCCGCTATAGTTAAAGTATCCCCTATTAAAAAGTATGTTAAGAATATCATTTTGCGAGAACCTGTTTTTATAAGCCAAACTACTTGGATTTAGATTAATCCTACCCGCTTTGCCTTCTACGGAGTCTATACTTGGCATATATATTTGATAAAGCGGTAATAATTCCTGATTGATATTTACTATTTTACTTCTGTCTTTATCCTTTAATATATTGCCGGTTATTGTAAAAAATCTGTCCCTGTCATAAATTTCAAGGTTTTTATACCTTTTTCTTTCTCCCGGCATCTTACCCTTTCCTATAAAATGTAATCCTGTTTTTGACGGAGAGATTTCCGCATAGGTGGAAATCCCTCTTAAAAAGTTAGCTGTCATGGAAGCAGCATTAAAGTCCATACTGTATTCCATTATTTCATCACTTACCTTATCTATATCAATTCCTATATACCCGTCCCCTAAGAAAAATCCCAAGCCGGTTCCTTGATTTTTACATAAAGCATCCATGCAATCATCAAAACTGTGCCAAGTTTTTCTATCATTTGACTTGGCAGGTTTTCCGTTTGGCATAATAGGCATTTTTGTGTTTTTTCCGTCTCTTACAATGATTTTATAAAGACACCATCTTTTCTCTCGCTTTAATTCATCAGGAATATTTTTATATTTGATAAGGTCGTCTTCTTTCATTATATTTCCATTCCCTTATCCTTTTTTACTGTCTTTTCTCCTTTCACATTTTCTTCCTGCCTGATCTTTTGCTGATTTTCTTTAAGTGTTTTTAATACGGAAGGTTTTCTTTCCATACTTTTAGGCTTTTTCTCATTGCTTTTTTGAATATTTGTACCTTGCCTTTCACCTCCATTTCTCACAGCTGTTTTTTCACTTGACTTAATGTCTTTATTTTCATTATCCGGTTGACTAATCTCTTCCTTATTTCCCTTATTTAATTTTTCCTCATCCTTTTGTATCTCTTTAGATAAGGTATCCAGTTTTTCAAGACAGTTATTAAGCTTCTTTTGCTGCTCCTTTATAAAACTTTGCATTGAGTTTACAAGTCCCTTTACAATTCCTATTTTCATCTCAACAAACTTTTCCTGTGCCTTCGTAAGGTTATAGGTAAGCTGGTGTTTCATGCTGTCATAAAGATTTTTAATACTTCCTACCGCCTTTTCCTGAAGATTAATAAGAGATTTTCCTACTGCCCTAATATCCTTGGCAATAAGTGAGCTAAGGCTTATATTATCTATTTCATTAAGTCTTTTGATTTCCGCCTTAAGACCTGTTATTTCATCTTTAAGTGCCTTTAACTCTTCAATATTTACATCAAAGTCATTATTTTTTAGCTCTTCTTTAAGCTCCCCGGCAATTTTAAGTTGTGTATCCGTATTATCTTCTAAAAAGTCGGCTGTTTTTGTATATTCTTTTTTGATCTCATTTATAACTTCCTTGGCCTGTTCTTCCTGTCTTTGAATGTTTTTATTATCGTTCATTTCATCCTCCTTAAATTCTGTTCTTTATTGTTTTTATAAGATCCATTGTAGTTGCGTAATTCCTGTATAACCTACTTCCCATATAAACCATGCAAATGCAATAGCATTGCTTTTATACTTTTCAAACTCGGCATTTTTAGCACAGTTAAGTCTTTTGGAAAATACATATACCTTTTTTATAGGATATTTTTTAAATAACTCATATCTTTTTTGTCCCTCCAAAAATGCTAAGCGAAAAAGCATTGCAATCTTTACTTTCGGGACAGATATTTCAAGGGCGTGTTTTAGAAATTCATCCGCACAAAAATAAGGCGGATTGGTTACTATGTCTAAGGTATTTTCCTTGACCGTAAAAAAATCCACCTCTCTTTTGCTTCCATATCCTCTGTAACAAATATCTTCAGCTTTTACCCTGTATCCATGCTCTCCCAGTACTTTTCCGATATGCCCCTGACCGCAGGCAGGCTCATATATTGTTTCTCTGAAATTTTCTCTTATTAAAAGCTCCTTTGTTGCTCTTTTATCTGTGGCATAAAAATCCAAGACCTCTCTGTCTTTATCAAGTTTCATCAATGTATCAAACATAGATTATCTTTCCTGATACTTGGCAACGGTTTCTTTTATCTCAGTTTCAATACCTGATAAAAATGCTTCATTTGATGCTTTACCCAGTGCTATATCAGATAAGTCCATTTCCCACTTTGCTGTTGTTTTAGCCGACTTAAAGTTATCCTCCACTATCTCTATAAGAGCTTTTCCTTTTTTGGTTGCAATAAGATTTTTCTTATCTCTTTCTATAAAATCCTTGGAAATCAGATTTTCTATAATACCTGCTCTTGTTGCCGGCGTTCCAAGTCCCCTTCGCTCAACCTCAATTCCCTTTTGCAGTGCATCATTACCTGCAATCTCCATAGCCTTAAGAAGAGTATCCTCTGTAAAATGCTTTGGTGGTGTCGTATATTTTTCTTTTATCTCTTTATCCTTGATTTTAAGTACATCTCCCACATTTAAATCCGGTAATACAACATCTTCATTTTTCTTTGAACCGTACTGTTTAAGATATTTTGTAAAACCTTCATCTGTAATAACCTTACCGTTTGCCTTAAATTCAAATACATCACCCTGACTTTCATATACAGCAACAATCTTTGTCATATTTTCAATTAGGGGATAGCCTGCACTTGCATGGAGTTTATTTAAGATAAGTTTATATATTTTTCTTTCACTTTCAGGAATTGTGGACATATCTTCCTCTAAAGAACTTACTGTAGGTATGATTGCATGGTGATCCGTTACCTTAGCTGAGTTAAAAATAACTTTAATTCTTTCTGTATCAAAGTCATTTTTGCCAAGTATGTTGTTTACCGTATTTATAATCATATCTTTCGACAGATATCGGCTGTCCGTTCTAGGATATGTAATCATTTTCTTTTCATAAAGGCTTTGTGCATAGTCAAGTGTCTGTTTTGCACTGTATCCGAAGTACTTGTTACATTCTCTTTGAAGTGTTGTTAAATCAAACGGCAAGTCAGGCTTTGTTATCTTCTCCTTTTTCTCCACATTTCTTACTATGATTTTATTTCCTACCACATTTACTAAATCTTCTACGATTTCAAGACTGTCTATTCTGTCTGTTGAAAGAGTAAAACCGGTAAAATAAAGCTCGCCTATATAATATTTTTCTTTCTTAAAAACCGCTATTTCATCATCTCTTTTTACTATCATGGCAAGTGTGGGTGTTTGTACTCTTCCAACAGAATAATTTTGATTGTAAATAAGGGAATAAAGCCTGCTCATGTTCATGCCGACAAGCCAATCCGCCTTACTTCTGGCAAGAGCTGATCGGTATAGAGCTTCATACTCTTTTCCATCTTTTAACTGCTTAAAGCCTTCTTTAATTGCCACATCTTCCATTGATGAGATCCAAAGTCTTTTGATATTCTTTTTACAACCTGCCTGCTCGTACACAAGCCTGAAGATTAACTCTCCCTCACGCCCCGCATCACAGGCATTAATAACCTCTTCAACCTCTTTAGAGTTCATCAGCTTTTTAAGAGTATTAAACTGACCCCTAGTTGCCTTTACAACCTCGTACTTATACTTGCTCGGAATAATCGGTAAATCCTCCAATCTCCACTTACCGTACTTTTCATCATAAGCTGAAGGACTTGCCATCTGTATCAAATGCCCCACACACCAGCTTACAATATATCCACCTCCCTCATAGTATCCGTTCTGCCTGCCGGTTGCACCAATAACCTTGGCAATACTCATTGCAACACTCGGCTTTTCACATATCACTAAATTCATTTATAAATCCTCCTTTTTTTGCATGAAAAAAGGCAATCAGAGTTTTTCCTTCTGATTACCTTTTGGTTTTACTATTTATTTTAAAATATAGCATTCCAAAGCAGTACGATAAATTGCTTTAGTACATTTATGCTTTTACCTTATTTATTACATAATTCGATAATTCTTCGACACTTTGCTTTTCATTTTCTATTATATACTTAACAATAATTTCCACTAAATTTTCTCGATCCTTCCTCATAGATTTAACTTCATTTATTAAGACACCATACAATGATTTTCCATCGTTATCTTTAGCTTTGACCTCTTTTTGATATTGGTTCAATATATCTAACAGCGGTCTCTTTTGAAATAAATACGTATCTAGTAGAATAAATAATTTTTTATCCTTATCGCGCACTAGCTTGGAATATAAATACTTTTCTAAACTTGCTATAGGAAGAAAATCTACTTTTATACCAGAATATTGTTTATGCCTTGAAAAAAAATCTGGCACTTCATCCTTAATATCTTTATCAAGAACAACCGCTAACTTTGTTCCTTTTTGCAAAAGATTAGATGTGGTAACATCATATGCCATTGTAATTGTGTTGGTCCATCCACCTGTTGGAAGTATTTTAATGCGTATATTGTTAACTAATTGTTTCTCTAATAACAACTTTTCTATTATTAATTTTGCTAAATCATCCTCGACAAGAATTACCATATCATTCCCATATCCATCATCGCCATATAAATTACGTGTAGCGTACGCAGGATAACAGGGATTAGTAACCATGATATCATTATCCCAAAATGAAGATAAATAAAATATATTTTGAGCTTTGATTTCTCTCAATAAATCAATTGAATGTGTAGAGAAAAAAATTGATAATTCTAGTTCTTCTGCAATATGTTTCAAGAAAACAACTAAACGTCTCAATGCTGATGAATGCAAAGCCAACTCTATCTCATCTAAAAAAACAATGCAAGGATATTCATTGTTTTTTTTTCTTCTTTTGCGAACATATTCAAGGGACTGCAAAATGCTTAACAGTAGGTTCTCCCCAGTAGACATTCTAGGCTGACTAATAAATTGATTTCCTGCCTTTTTTATACAAAATGCCTCTCTTGTCAATCCTATATTTTTTGCAGAGTTTTTCTTAACCAAAAATAATTCTTTATAAAATTCTTCATCATTTTTTAGAATTTGCCCTAAATTTTTATAAACAAACTCTCGTGCAGGTTCAAGGTCATTTTTAGTCAAATTATCCAATTTGTTGATTGTAGATATATTTGTATCCTTAAATCGATTACCAAATATTATACTTCCTTCATAAAATCCGCTAATATTCATCCTATTTTTAGAAGATTGGCTTGTCCACACTTTACCATTACATTCCCAACTTCTTGTCATTTCATTTAACATAAAATTAATACTTGCATTCTCTGGTCTTCCAAAAAATTCAATCATTGGCATTTGATAAAACACGGATGATGCACATGAAATAAGAGTACTTTTCCCCGATCCATTTTCTCCAGTAATTGCATATATACCGGATCGTAATGGGAATTCAAAATCTAATAGTTTTATCCCTTTAATATTTGTATTTTCATCTTAAGCACTTGTTCGTTCATGTGTACTCTCTCCTCATTTCTTTTATATTTTCTATTTAGATTTGAAAATAATATATGATTTATTATTATAATTCATAATCTAAAACTAAAGTTTCAACTCTTCAAATTCTAATTTAACCATATCTTGCTAAACTTGAATTTATCAAAACACATTCAAAAAAATGTATTTCATTCGCCTATAGGATCATAATCTGCCGGAACCGGTGCAACGATACTCACAAAAACTATATCCTCTGTTCCTGTGTTCATTGCGCCGTGACATGCACCTTTAGGAGAAACGATAACCTGTCCTTTTTTTAAGGGAATCTCTTTATCCGGTTCGGGATAGAATATTCCTTCTCCCTGTAAAATGATCCAGATATCATCAGAATTGTGGTGACGGTGCTTCTGCAAGGTTTGTCCCGGTTTAATCACCCACACCAACCCTCCTGTAGATTCTGTTTGGTAAAAAGGTGTTTTCTTTGCAGCTTTTTTGTCTTCTTGTTTTACCATGTCCATTTCATAGATTCTTTTTTCTTCCATTGCTATATGCCTCCTTGTATTGATTTTTGATTATTCTTACTCAAAGAGCTTCCGATACTCCCCATACCCTTGTTCTTCCAGTTCATCGTAGGGAATGAATCTAAGAGCTGCCGAGTTGATGCAATAACGCAGCCCGCCGGACTCGCGGGGACCATCGTTGAACACGTGACCCAGATGGGAATCCGCGCCGCTGCTGCGCACTTCCGTCCGGACCATACCATGTGAAGTGTCCACGGCCTCAGTGACAGCATCTTCCGCGATCGGCCTGGTGAACGCCGGCCAGCCACACCCAGAATTATACTATACTTGTCCATGGATGTAAAGAGCGGTTCGCCGCTGACAATGTCGACATAAAGGCCCTTTTCAAAGAAGTCGTCATACTCGCCGGTGAAGGCGTACTCCGTGGCGGCGTGCTGTGTGACCTCAAAGGCCAAATCGCCGATCCGCACCCGAAGTTCATCTGCAGATTCTTCTGCGCTGTTTTGCTGAAGATCAAAGTAACTGCGCGGGATATGGCAGTAGCCGCCGGGATTCTTGTCCAGATACTTCTGGTGATACTCTTCTGCGGGGAAGAAGTTTTCCAACGGAAGCAGTTCAACAGCAAGCCTGGCTCCGGCTTTCTCTTCCTCCGCCCGATAAACCGCTTCGATTTCCGGAAGCTGGTCTTCTTCCGTATAATAGATCCCCGTCCGGTACTGGATGCCTCGATCATTGCCCTGTTTGTTTACAGAGAGCGGATCGATCACCATGAAATAGTAATTCAGCAAATCAGTCAGAGAAATTACAGCAGGGTCATAGTCGACCCGCACTGTCTCGGCATGCCCGCTGCTGTTACAGACGTCCTGATAGGTCGGAGCTTCGTCAGGTCCGTTTGCATAACCTGCTTCTGTTCGGATTACGCCGACAAACTGATCAAAGAACTTCTGCGTTCCCCAGAAGCAGCCGCCTGCAAGATAGATTGTTTTTATATTCTCCGGTATCTCCATAGTAGTTTCTCCTGTCACGATCTCTCCGGACCAGGTGTTGATCCCGCCGAATTCGTAGATGTTGGTATATCCCATGTCCGCAAGCTTTTGCGCTGCTTGCTTGGATCTGTTCCCGCTTCGGCAGTAAATCAGGATGATCTGATCCAGATCCGGGAGTTCTTCCGGCCGCTCCGCTTCAATGCTCTCATTTGGAATTAGAATTGCGCCAGGAATATGGCCTGCATCGTATTCATCTTGCCTGCGGGCATCTACAATCACATGCCCGTCATCCCGGGTCATCATCTGCTTTGCCATATCTTGATCGATCTGATGATAGCTCTCGACCTCTTGCACTGAACCGGCAGTATTTACCAAACAACCAGTCAGAAGAAAAATGGTCATCAAAATCAAAAACAACGGTCTTGGAACACCTGAGCGCCCTTTTTCTACTATTGCTCTCATCTTTTTCATTCTATGTTACCTCGGTAAATTCTAATTTGTTGACTACTTGTATCAAATACAAGCTACGTAGATATCATACTATATATAAACAAAAAAGAACATATATTCTTTATCCTTTTTTACTCATCATAATCCTCCTCATAGGCATCTATTGCCATATCATCCACTTCCTCCTGTTCCTCTTCCTCCGGTATTTCTTCCGGTTCTTCTATATTATCCTCGCTTTCATAATCATCCTCAAGCTCATTATAATCTTCATCATCCTCACTTTCTTCCTGCTTTTTCTTGTAAATTTTAAAATAATATCCTGCTCCGACAACTGCCATGACAAGTAATCCTAAAAATATATAAAGCCCTGCTCCTTTACTTTCTTCTTTCTTTTTAGGCTCATCCTTTACCGGTTCTTCTTTTGTTGCTTCTGTTGGTGGCGGTACCTCTTCTATTTTTTTTACTTCCTCTTTAGGTTTTTCTTTTGCTTCAACCATATTTAGTAAATCATCTTCGCTAACCTCTGTAAGCAGCATGACATTTTGTCCTTCTTCATCATAATTAATGATTAGATGAAAGGTCTTTCCTGACTTTGTTTTAAATGTAATGAACTGTCTGGCATCAGCAAAATATTTACCACTTTCATCCCCCGTACTTTCTCCATGATAAATAGGATAGCTTTGATTGGCATTATTTACATTTTCTATAAGTTCCGCCTTTGCACTGCCTTCTACTGTAGGAATACCTTTATTTATACCATCACTTTGGCTGCCTACCTGATTATCACTTGGAGGCTCTTTTGCCTCCAGTTTATTAGGAAAGCGTACTTCTCTTTCCCCATTATCTTTTTCTAAGGCTGTTTCACGAGTCTCCTCACTTTCTATTTCACTTTCATTAACCTGTGCAAAAGTATATGTAGGGTAAACATTCCCTACAACAAACATCACAAGTAAGCAAATAACTCCTACCAATCTTTTCACCCTGTTCTTTTTAGATTTAGTTTCCTTCATTCATATCCTCCATGATTTTTTCTCTGTTTTCCTCTACTTCTTTAGAATCTTCCGGCTCTTTCATTTTCTTTTCGCTTTGCCTTTCCTTTTTGTAATTTCTCATCATTTCTAAAAACTCATCAAGTGAAATATCAATGCTCCTATATTCTTTTAGAACCTCAACCTGCTCCATTTCTTCCCGCTCTTCCTTAAGTATTTCCTGCCTCAACCTAAGTTCTTCTATTTTTTCTTCAATCGCCTTTTGATTTTCGATATTCTTTTGATATTTTTTATTCAACTTCTTCCTCCTGTTATTTAACTCTACCGAAACCATAGAAATGTTCTATCCAGTAAGGTGTATTGATACTTACAAAGCGAATAGGATTGCCTGCATGTATCATCATTCCGTCTCCTGCATAGATACCTACATGGGATATCGGACTCTTGCTGTTATAAGTGTTTTTAAAGAAGATAATATCTCCCGCCTTTGCTTCACTTGGAGATATGGGATTACAATAAGTTTTATAAATCCCCCAAGCAGTGGTTCTTGGCATATTTTTAACTCCTGAATGTGTGAAACTCCAGCATACAAAGGACGAACAATCAAAGTTATTCGGTCCATTTGCTCCAAATACATATTTCTTACCTATATGTTTCTCCGCTTCGTTAAACAATGCCTTAACCGTTACATCATCAAAGGCGATTCCCGGATTTGAAAAGTCGGGATTGTTTATAATCTCCGATAGATCCCCGTTATCGCTCCCAAAAACAAGCTCCATATTGCCTTTACTTGAAAGCAGTGCTTCATAGTGGGCTAAATTGTTGGGATTAGAATTAAATACTTCTCTGATGATATCGTCCATTTCTCTTTTTTCTAAGTTTACAATAAGTTTTTTATATTCATAAGCTTCTTCATGGCTTTCTGTCTGCTCATTCCCCGCTTCATCAATATAGCTTGATGTAACGGTTTTATATCTGATTTCAATTTCTTCATCATAGGTCAATGTATACATTTGATTAAACAGCTGTTGTATTTCCCCGGCTATTTCAGATACTTCTTTTACCACACCATATCGAGATGTTATATAAGATAGCAACTCATGGACATTATGACCGATTTTTTCTTTTCCGTTTATTATATATTCATCATATCCCGGATGAGTTTCCTCTACGCTTTCCATTTCCTCTTGCAGTCCCTGTTCTAAAGAAGAAAATTCCTGATTGATATTCCTTAAGGTCTCTTCTGAGGAAAGATAGGTTGTAGAAACGGTATCACTGATTGTCCCTGTTCCTATATTCATCACCATGCTTCCTGCCTGAAAGAGCATAAAAAATGTTCCTACCACCAAAAGTATTAGGAACATTATCTTTTTACTTCTTTCTTTTATAAATTCTGCAAACTTTTTGCTTCCCTTTGCTAAGGATTTTTTAAGCCCATTCTTTATCTTATCATTATATTTCTTTTGAAGTTGCTTTTTATACTGCCTCCTTTTAAAAAACTGTCTTAACCTTGACGTGTTTTGATACTCGCTACTTTTCCTAAACTCTTCTATATTTTTCTTAAAAAGCAGCTTTTTTTCCTGTTTTTCAATATCTTTTTCGAGCCTTACCATCCTTTTTTGTCTTTTTAACACCCTACTTTTTCCATGATTGTGAGCTTTTCTTGCAAGACTTTCTATGCCATCTGTGGTCTTATGAGCAGCACTGACACCGGCATTGTCCTCTTGTCCACTTTCAAGATACCTGTTTACCGCTCCTACCACAACTATTGCACTTTTAGAAGATATGCTGTCCTTGCTATTATATTTGAGTTTCTTTTCAAAGCTTTGCTTTTTATGCTGAATCTTTAAAATTTTCTTTTCCTGCTTTCTAAATTTATCATTGGCTTTTTTTGAATATTCTTTAGGCTTAGGCTTTGAATTATCCGCTATTTCTCCTTTATTACCGTTTTTCTCTTTTACTCCATCCTTTGTGTTTAGAGGATTTTTCTTATTCTTAGTCCTTGTAAATTCTTCATCTTCAAAGTTACTTTTAAAATACTTCTTTGAACGTTTCTTTAAGCTTAAATCTTCTTTGTCATGATTTTCTTTTAGGATTTTCTTATATCGTTTCCTATTTGCTCTTGCTTTATTTTTAAAATTATCAGTTGTTATGGTGGCGACATTTTCTTTATGCCTTTGCTCCTTGGCTGATACCTTTTGTAAAGCTTTATCATTCCTAAAGCCCATATCATACTGATTAGAAGCTATATTTTTATCCGTATCTTTAGATAAATCTTCATAGGTTTCTTTTTCTTTATTATAAAATCTTCCTATCTGCTTTTGTCTGACCTTTTTATCCTTTTTTGGCTCAAGAAAAGATTTATTTTGACTTATATTTCCCTTACCCGGTATCTCATAAGAATCACTACCTTTATTTAAGTCCTTATATTTATCCTCTCTATACGGATGATTTATAAATGTTTTCTTAGATGAAGATGTTTTTACTTCAGTCGGCATATCATCTTTAATGAGAACATACTGATTTTTAACATCTTCTTTTTTATAACCTGTTTGATTTTCAGATGGAAAAGGCTTTATCTCTTGATTTAACGGTTTTTCTCTACTGTTTTTATACCTTACGTTCTTTTTCTCTCTCAATTTCTTTCACCTCACTAGTCTTTCTTACAAACCCCATATATTCTGTATTTATCTTGAATTTTGCATACTGCTTCTCACTTTTTATCTTTTCCTGTCTCACTTAATTTTGTTGTAATCAGTGAGTACAGTTTTGTATTTTTAGGAAACTGATCTATAAAGGGGACAATGGTATTTCCATAAAAGATTAAACCTTCTCCCTCATTACTGTTTGTTACATAAGAAAGCTGGTGCTTTGAAATATTAAGCTTCTTAGCCAGTGTATCTCTATCTGTTCCCGCCTGATTAAGCATCAGAATAAAGTCGGTATTATCAAAGATATTTTCAATCTCCGGACTTGCAAGAAGATCTTTGATATTTTGTGTTAAGCCTGTTGGCATACCTCCCCATTTTCTGAATCTTTTCCAAATCTCTATAGAATAGTTGGCTGTTTGCGGCTCTTTTAAAAGAAGGTGAAATTCATCAACGAAATATCTTGTTGCTTTTTTACTTGTCCTATTTATTGTTACTCTGTTCCAAACCTGATCTTGTATTATTAACATTCCTATTTTTTTAAGCTGTTTTCCAAGTTCTTTAATGTCATAGCAAACCACCCTGTTGTTTGTATCTACATTCGTTCTGTGATTAAATACATTAAGGCTTCCCTTTACATAAATCTCCATCTCTACCGCAAGTTTCTTTCCTATTTTCTCCTCCTGTTTTCTAAGAAGATTATATAAATCTTCCAGTATAGGCATATTTTCAGGTATCGGATTTTCAAAATAGGCTTTATAAAGAATTGGCAAGCACCTGTCAATAACTGAGATTTCTTCCGCACTTAGCTTTTTCTCTCCAACTACAAGTTCAAAAAGGGACAGTATAAAATCAGATTTTAATGACAACGGATTATCTTCATCCGCATAGTCGGTGTTGATATCAAGGGGATTTATATAGTCTTTTGAAATCGGTGATATTTTAATAACCTGCCCCTTTAGGGCATTAACAAGCGGAGAATATTCAGCCTCAGGATCTGCAATAATGATATCATCATCCGTAATCAAGAAAGCATTGGTAATCTCTCTCTTTGCCGCAAAAGATTTTCCGCTACCCGGTGTTCCAAGTATCAGCCCGTTCGGATTTTTAAGTTTCTTTCTGTCAGCCATGATAATATTTCGACTTAAAGCATTTAAACCGTAATACAAACTTTCACCCTTAATAAAGAGTTCCTCCGTTGTAAAGGGAATAAATACAGCCACCGAACTTGTGGTGAGTCCTCTTTCTATTTCCACCTCATTTATTCCAAGCGGAAGGCTTGCAACAAGCCCCTGTTCCTGCCTGTAGTTTAAGTTTTTAATGTTACAGTTGTGCCTGTTCGCAATGGATTTTAGTGTAAATACGGTATTTTCAAGCTTAGTTCTACTTTTACCTGTACTCATAATAAGGATCGTTACTAAAAACATCTTTTCATCATGATTTTGAAGTTCAGAAAGTAAGTTCTTTGCCTCCGCTCCATAAGTTACAAGATCACTTGGCAGGATATCTATATCATATCCTGCTCTGATTGCTTTTTTATTTTCCTCAAGTTTCATCTTATCAAGGTCGGTTATTTTTCTTTTTATATTTTTAATCGCTTCCATCCTGTCAACAGCTTTGATATGAAAGGTAACGATCATATTTTCTTCAACCTCTAAAAATTCTGAAAGCATTTCATCCTTTATATCCGATGCTAAAATCTGTAGAAAGTTTACCTCTGCAAATACTTCTCCCATCTTAAAATAGGTAGGCTTTGAAAAATTAAAGGAAGTCGGTACAATATATTCCTTTGTTGTAAGTCCGCTGTATTTCAAATCTTCAAAGTTAAAAATAAACCTGTCCTCAGGATTTAATATATCGTGAATGACTTTTAACCTTTCTTCTCCGTCAAGTACATAGCCCTTTACACCCATCTGCCTAAAGTTATTTAATATATCCGATTCTATTCTCTCTAATCTACTTTTTGCCTGCTTTAAATCCTCAGCTTTTATGGTAAAGGTTAAATACATATTTTTTGACAGTCCGTTATTTCCCTTGCTACTTTGATTTAGGAGCATTTGTCTATATTCATTTCTTATCTCATTGAAATCATCCTCGGTTTCTTTGATATTAATAAGCTCTTTCCTTTCTTCATTCTCACCTATGCTGTTAATATAGTTAAACTCCACTTCCACACTTGAATCAAAGAAATTAAGAAAAGAAGAAAAGTCGGCAAATATCCCCTCCTGATCCTCTTCTTCCATAAGTCTATAATTAATATCAAAAAAGCGAATAGTTTTATTGTATTTATCCTTTTCAACCTGACAGATCCCGTCCTTTAACATTCTTTTATAGGGAATTGTATCCTGTACGGTTTCCTTTTTCTTAGACTTTATCAGAAAAGGAAACCATCCCTTTTTTATGAATGATTTCCCGTCTTTTTTATTGCCTGTATTCTTTCTGCTTAACTTTTTTAACTCGGATAATTCCTTACTGTTTTTCCTAAGCTCCATTTCATCCCTTTGTATTCTTTGCTCCTGTTTTTTCTTCTTCTCCTTATTCAATTCTTCTCCTCCCATTACTCTTTAAGCCGGACTTATTTATAATTATTTTCTCTTTTATTTTGTCTTTCTTATCAGTGTTATAAATGCTTTTTATCTTATATACCCTTATCTTTTCAGCCTTATGAAACCTTACTATATATGCCAAATGCTTTTCAAATGGCAGGTTATCTTTTTCATAAAGCGTTGCAAACAAAATCGGAAGTACTACTATACTCATCAGTATCATTGAAATATCCGTACTTAAAAAGTTTTTACATAACAGATAAACAGGAAAACCTAATAATCCTGCTATACTAAAGCCGATCAGCTGCCTTTTAGTAAGGTTAAGGGCTACCTTTGTTTTTACTTTGCTAAGATCCTTCGGTACTTTTACATATGCCATAAACTTTTCTCCCTTGATTTTTCGCTATTTGAAAGCGCTTCTATATGTTCCCAAAGTGAGATGATTTCCTCTTTTATCTTCTGCAATTCTTCTGCAAGTTCGAAATCAGCTTTACATAAGATATTTTCATCATCTTTTATTTTTACAAAGTCAAAATCTTTATCTAAAGGTACTGATATATCCTGCTTTTTCCTGCTTATGATCTTTCCAAGCAAAACCCCTATAAAAAGCATTACTCCTGCTCCTAATATTATTATCATTTTTTTATTTAATATTTTCATTGCTACCTCCCGGTACTTATATTTTTACTTAAACCTACTGTTTTAATTTCATCATTTCAATCTTTTACTTTTGCTCATTTTGAACAAAAGTCATCTAATGACTGTTAAGAATAGCCTTTGCTATACTTCCAGACTTCATCATCATTACTCCAAGTATCAGTCCGTATGCCAGCACCTTTAAAATACTTACATGAATATCCGTAAAGTTTACGGTTTTTACAAGTACCGCATAGATCCCGAAAAAGATTAAAATAAACAGTCCTTGAAGTCCAAGTGCAAACAAACTTTTTATATAATTTGTTCCTATACTGCTCCATTCCTTATTTCCCATTGTGGCAAAAGGAATAGCGGCTACGGAACAGTAAATATAAATTTCAATCATTCTTCCGTATAAGATTACTGTAATTAAAACAGAAAGTATTGTTAAAGAGATTTTAACAAGTCCTGTCTCAAGTGAAATTCCGATGAGTGTTCCAACACTTTTCTCTTTTAGGGCATCAACCATAGCATCAAAATCTCCCGGTGCAATATTCGCACTGCTTCCCACAACTCCGGCTGCCTTTCCTACCATGTCCTGTGCAACATCAAAGACCGCCATGGAAAACTCAAAGGCATGGGATACAAGCCATACAGCTACCCACATCTTGATGATGTATTTGAAAAACTCAAATGTATCCGTATCATGCATGGAGTTTTTTTGCATTACCACTTGAATTAATTCAATACAACAGATTGCTGTAAGGATTATTACTGCTATGGGTAAAACAACATTCTCATTGATTGATTTTATGAAGGCAAATACCTCCGAGTTCCATGAACTCGGAGTTTTGCCAACCTCTCCGGCAACTGTTCCCACTTTCTCATTAATATCTAAAAGCATTGCCGAGAGATTATCCTTAATTACATCAATCATGATATTCTTGAAAAACTCATCTATTTTTCCAAATAAATCCAACATCTTAATTAAGTACAGTGGCAAGTAGCGGAATTAGTTTCAGCCCTATTAAAACTATTCCACCCCCTGCCATAAGCTGCTTAATTCCCTGTGATTTCGCTCCGGGGTTGTCATTTCCATAACCTTCAAGCAGGTTTATGACTCCCCATGCTCCAAGTCCTGCCCCTATTGCTGTTACCAAAATCTTTAATACATCTACCGCCTGTGTAAAAAATGCCATTATTCTTCCTCCTCATTTACTGTGTTTTTTGTCTTATCTGCCTTGTTAAGATGTTTTACAATAAAGTTTCTATAACTTTTATCTTCCTTTTTAACCTCTTTAAAATAGCCGAAAACATGAATAAAATCGCCTTTTTCAAAGTCCTTTGTAAGTTCGACTTTTTCACCGTAAACATTACAATTTATATATTCCTTCTTTTTCTCTCCTACCTTTCCCATCTTTCTAAATAGGGTAAAATTAGCAGCTTTAACTTCGCCGTCCTTACCCTTAATAACTTTTATCTCTACTTCATTAATCAGATTTCCGTTGATGTTAAGCATTTCTTTTTGCATATAATTTCTCCGTTTTCTATTTGATTTAATCAAAAAAAGACCACAACTTCTTTTTAATTTGTTATAGTCTTGTCTATATTTTTTATATTTAATTTTATCGCTTTCATTCCGACTTCTGCTCATTTTGAACTGAAGTCGGAGGGCTTCTTACCATTGCTTTCACTTAACCATTTCTCCTTTTCTTTAACAAAAAAAGACTTAGATTTGATTTATCTTAATCCTTTACTTTGGCTGCTATATGCTTTATGAAATTCATTCTTCGTTTTTATATATTTAAGCTTTTTATTTAATATGTTTATTCTGTATTTTATCTGCCCCAACCTCTTCCCTGCTTTTTTAATTCTCATTTCTATCTTTTCCCATTCATCCATTTACTAATCCTTTCAAAAATTCGGTTTGATATTAACTTTTGCTCATTTTGAACTAAAGTTATCACGAGCTTACCTATCAACCTCCACTACTTTTACCCGCATTTCTTCTTTTAAGTTGACCTTATCTCTTCTTTTTAAATATTTTTCTATATCAAAGGTATTTTTCTTGTTGTAATCTGAAAGCAGCTTATAATTTTTATGCTTTGTAATATCGAACTTATCTGAATAAAAAGGTCTTGCTCCCCTTATCTCCAGTATGCACTTCCCACCGTCCATAACTTTAAGTTCATCCCTGCTCATCAGTTCCTTTCCAAGCTTTTGATAGTTCAGTCCGAAAGATTTTTGATTTGACCTTGTTTCCGATGTGTTATACAGGTCTATGGTTTCTTTTCCTAAGTTCTCGGACAACTCCTTTATGGTTGTTCCTTCCTTTCCACCCAAAAACAACTCACTATCACAATTACCTGAAATCGTATCGGCATTATCTTTATATATAGCTTTAAGTTGTGATTTTGCTTGAAGGATTATGCTTGCAGATATTTCTCTTGAACGAATGGTTGCAATTAACTTTTCAAACTTTGGAATCTGACCGATGTTACTGAACTCATCCAATAAACACCTTACATGAACGGGAAGTCTGCCGCCATAGACATCATCCGCCTTATCACAAAGTAGATTAAATAGCTGAGTATACATCATTGCCACTACAAAGTTAAATGTGTCATCTGTATCGGATATGATAATAAATAAGGCTGTTTTTTTATCTCCTATAGTATCTAAGCCCATCTCATCATACTCCATAAGGTTTTTAAGCTCCTCAATATCAAAGGGAGCAAGTCTTGCACCACAGCTTATAAGAATCGATTTGGCAGTTTTTCCGGCTGCAAGCTTGTATTTACGGTATTGCTTTACCGCAAAGTGGTTTGGCTTTTCTTTTTCCAGCGCATCAAAGATATAGTCAACGGCATTTTTAAAGTTTTCATCTTCTTCTCTTACTTCACTGGCATCAATAAAAGCAAGCAGTGTTTCAAAGTTTTGCTCTTCCTCCGGTGCTTCATAATAAAGATATCCAATCAGTGCGGTGTAATAAAGGCGTTCTGCTTTCACCCAAAAATCCTCACTGGATTTTTCTCCTTCGCCTTTCGTATTAGCTATAATGGTTTGTACAAGCTTTAGAATATCTTTTTCACTTCTCAGATAGGCAAATGGATTGTAGTGCATGGATTTTTTGAAATTTATGGTATTTAGCACTTTAATATCATATCCGTTTTTCTCAAGCATCTTTCCACACTCTACGAGAACGGTACCCTTAGGATCTGTTACAACATAGGATGAGTGCATTTGCATAAGATTGGGCTTTAAAAAAAATCTGGTCTTTCCGCTTCCTGATCCTCCCACCACAAGTATATTTTTATTTCTTGCATATTTAGGGTTTTTAGGTCTACCATTCATGGTCAGTCTTTCCGTATCAGTTAAAAGAATGTTATTTTCAAACTTTTCATCTACATACGGTTCTATATCTTTTGAGTTCCCCCATCTTGCTGATCCATACTCTTTCCCTTGCCTAAACTTCTTGGCATTTTTACCTTTGGTATAGACAATTACTTTGATTAGGGCTGCTACTATTATTCCCACCATTATATCTATTAAATGAATACTTGGAATAAAACTTATTTTGTCAATTTCTAAAATCGCCTTAAAAATCTTATCCAAAATATCTCCACCTATATAACTTCTAACATGTGCTGATAGGATGTTTCCCGGATAAAATAAAAAGAGATAAGGTAAGTTTTGAATTACAAACTTTTTCTTATCTCTTATATGAAATATATTTTTTATATCTTTTAGTATCTCTTTTACAATCTTCGTATTTCCCCCTCCTTCTACAAACTCTGTTCTTTAAGCTTTTCTTTGATTTTATCTTTCTTAGGTGCGTTTTTCACCTTTTCTTTGAATTGATTTAGTTTACCCATTACCGATTCTCTTTTCTTATTCTTTCCGGCAAATTTTTCTACTGCTTCCTTAAACGCCCGCTCCATGACCTTTTCATCCTTTGCCTGAAAGAAGATAATGTTATTTCCTGTAGTAAGATCTTTTTTGATGCTGAATTTTACTCCGTTTTTATTCAGCTCTCTTTTTAAGCCCTTAAAGTCAAGGTCATTTAGTTCTAATGTTTCAACTTTCCCTTTCTTCACCAAATCTTTTACGGTTGTCGGTTTCTTTTCTTCTATAAATTCCTTTAGGCTTTTACCTTTTTTGGCTGCCATATTTAACATTTTTTTCATAAGTTCTATTACCATTTTTGCTGATCTTATGTTTCCTCTTTCTACCACGGCAATAACCTGTCTGCTTACTTCTTCATTGATCAATAGTTCACCTCCTTCATTTATTACAAGAAAAAAGGTGGTTAGATGTTACTCCAATCACCTGTTTACAGGATTCTTTTAAGATTCATTTTACTTCAGCTTTTTTACAGTTTCAGCTTCAGATAATATTTTCATCTGCTCAATTGCAATGGAATTCAATTTTTCCAATCTGTCCGACTGTTTCATACCTTCATTTATAAATACTGCATTTAGGTTTTCGAGATTAGAAAGGCAAACAAGCTGAGATATATCCGCATAATCTCTGATATTTCCCTTTAAATTTGGATTTTCATCTCTCCATTCCTTTGCAGTCATTCCAAACAAAGCCATATTCAAAATATCAGCCTCATTTGCATAAATAAAGTTGATTTTTTCCTTTGGCAGTTTTTCAGGTATAAGATTATTCTTTATAGCATCCGTATGAATCCTATAATTGATTTTTGCCAAATTTCTTTTTATATCCCAACCAAGCTTCTTTTGTTCTTCTTCTTTTAAGCGTTCAAATTCTTTTATTAAATACAACTTAAAGTATGGGGATACCCAAGAAGCAAACTCAAAAGCAATATCTTTATGTGCGTAAGTTCCTCCGTATCTTCCTGCTTTTGCAACAATACCAATAGAATTGGTTTTTTCTACCCACTGTTTTACCGATAAAACAAAGCGATTCAGTCCGGCTTCATTTTTAATTCCCTCGAATTCGAGGGAATTAAAATCAAGATTATACATTTCCTCCCAAATACCTAAAAACTCTATGGTATTTTTATTTCTTAACCACTTCTCGATTAGAGCTAAACCGTTTTCAATATTTCTTACCATATCAGTTAAAGAAATATAATCTTTATCATCTATGGCTATAATGCTGATTTCAGATCCTTCAACATTTATTTTAGACACAAAATCACCTCTCAATTCTTAAATAAATTATAACTATTATACCATTTCCCCACTGCAACCTTTATGTCGTCATACCTTATAATCTTCGCTTATCTGTACCTTTTTTCTCCCTTCCCACTTCTGGACATTATGACCAGAAGTTATAAAAAAAGCAGATACACAGTTTCTTTATATACCTTGTATTTTATTCTACAATACAATCAAAAGCAATAACAGCATTACCTTAAATAATATCCTTTTTACACCAGCCGCCCCCATACATATCGTGATTTACTTCCTGCTGATAAAAATGATTTATTGTAGTAGTTGCATTATAAAGTGCCGTAATCATATATGCCTTGATATTTGTGATTTTAGTGGTTGTATTCTTCATACATTCAATCACATATTCCAAATGACTGCCCTCCAGTTTCAAAAATCTTGATTTCACAAGCTCATACGGATATTCTTCTCCGGCTACCCTGATTGTTGGACGCCTCACACAGACTACCTCACATATTACTTGAAACAGTTCATCATAGAGTTCTTTTTCTCCATAACTATCATATTGCATGTGATGATTATAACTGATATTTTCTTTGATCAGTTCTATGCATTTCTGTACATCATCTATCACATCATTCTTCTCTGAACCGTATTGAATGATAGGATTGATATAATTCTCCTCAATATAGTTTAAATCAGTTTTATTATATTTAGTATAATTAGGGTTCGATTCTCCAACTTCTTGAGTTTCGATTTCCGAACTTCCAAAGGTTTGATTTTCTGACTTCTTGAGGTCTGATTTTCCGACTTCTTGAAGTCCTGTTTTCTGACTTCTAGAAGTTTGATTTTCCGACTTCCTGAAGTCCGATCTTCCGACTTCAGTGATTTTATCAGTGTTTACTACCTCTTTTTTATCTACATTTCCCTCCGACGAAGCAAAATTCTTGACATATATAATATCCGGTCTACCCAATCCTCTACGAACTTTCTCTACCAGACCAATTCCCTTAGTATTGTCCAGCTCTGCAAGAACCTTAACAGCCTTTTCCTTTCCACATCCCAAATCTTCCATAATACTACTTATGGTATATATTATATATGCTCTATTATTATCATCGAACCATTTATTTTTTATAGATAAGGACATACGATCAAGCATAAGACCATATAAAAGTTTTGCATCACTTGATAATTTCTTAAATCGTTCATCCTTAATAAGCAAGCGAGGAACTCTATAGAATGAGAACTGCTCCGCTTCAATCCCATAATAATAATCCAGTTGTAATATTTCACTCATTCCCGGCTCCTCCTTTCTATTGATTGTTCTTCCAGTTATCCAATAACTGATAAATAATGTTCTCTATTTCTTTTCTGCTATATGTTACAGGGAAATAACTGTTGATACGCTCTGCTTTTATAATAACCTTTCGCTCCACAGTTTTCTCTTTTTCAAGCAGCATACGAACCATCGGAAGTGTAAGCTCCCACTTTTTATCGCTTTCCTTGAGCATGGCACTCTGCTGAGTTGTAATAATAACATTTGTTTCCTGTATTACAGCCAAAACCCATTGCTGTGCATCCTCTGATAAGAATGATAAATCAACCGCCTGTATGATGCCTATTTTCTTTGTATCCACCATATCAAGCAAGTCATCTAACAAGCGTGAAATCCATATATATCTCTGAACAGTCTTTGCACTCTCTCCTGCCGCTTCTCCAAGTTCTCCAAGTGTAAGTCCACCTGCTTTACTTCCCTGATGTTTCATTGCATCATATTTCATTCTGTACGCTTTTGATTTCTCACTTGGCAGAATATCTTCTCTCTGAATATTAGAATCTACCATGATAATTGTAGCTTCATCATCTGTATAATCACGAATAAACATCGGCATTGTAGAGAGTCCAACCATTTCACATGCATATTTTCTACGATGTCCGGCGATAATTTCGTAACCGCCACCTTTCATCGGTCTTGCAATACCCGGCATCAATACCCCATACTCTCTAATACTTTCAATCATTTCTTGCATCTTTTCATCATCCAATACCTTAAACGGATGTTCTTTGAACCCATGAAGTTCTGTTAATGCAATTTCCTGTACTTGCTCTATTCCTGACTGTGGCTGCTCAATCCCGAATAAATCATCAAAGCTGTTAAGCTTTACCTTTGTGGCACTTCCTGTCTTATTCATTGCAAAGCACCTCCTTTGTCAATGACTGATATGCACTTGCAACTTTCCCATTCGGATCGTGCTTGTATATGCTCACACCTTCCGCAGAAATTTCCGCTGCCCTTACCGACATTGGAATACTGTTTTCAAATATATGAACTTTGCTCCCGTAATTTTCAATAAGCAGATTACTGATATCTTTTGCATAATTAGTACGGTTATCAACCATTGTTAGCAAAATCCCCTCAATCTCAAGTTTCTGATTAATCTGACGCTTTACTTTCCCTATGGTTTTAATAAGTTGTTCCAAGCCTTTTATCGGTAAATATGCCGCCTGTACAGGAATTAAAATACTATCTGCACAAGTAAAAACATTTATTGTAATCATTCCAAGGGATGGCATACAGTCAATCAAAATATAATCATAATTTTCTCTCTGCAAGTCTATATAGGTTCTCAGTACGGTTTCTCTGCTCATCACATTAATAAGTGAAGTTTCCAAACCTGAAAGTTCTATATTTCCGGGTATAAAATCAACTCCTTCATCATGGCTTAAAATTCCATAATCTGATCTTATTTCCTCATCATTAATAATGTTTCCCATTATAGTTGCAAGTGTAATTTCCAATCTATCCGGCTCCCTAATTCCAAGACTTGCCGTAAGGCTTCCTTGCGCATCTGCATCTATCAACAGAACCTTCTTTCCTTGACTTGCCAGCCCAATTCCCAAGTTACTTGTTGTTGTGGTTTTTCCAACACCACCTTTTTGATTTGCAATAGCTATAACTCTACACATGATATAATTCTCCTATTGTTCTACCGTTTTAGTTGTCTTTTTTAAATCTACTTTCTTCACTTGTGCATAAGCTCTGTAATATTTTTTTGTTCCTTTATTGCTATAAAGCTCTGATACCTCCAGAACTTCTATTTTATTATTACTGCTTAATATTTTTTGAAACCATGCAATATCACTCTTTGTTCCCATCAATCTGATTTTCAGCATTAGTTTGCACCTCCAATAAAGCTTATATCTCACAATTATAATTAGCGTAGTCAGGATAGTGAATCTGTATTGCTTGCTTCATACTGCTACCTGTTTGCCACCCCTCACACAAACATTCGGTCTTTATATCACCGGTCTTAAAATCATAAATACTGTTAATATTTCTTCTCGTATCAGGGCTGATGCCTAGACAATAACAAAGTGCCTTATGATAGACATCTTGTTCCTTTACCTCTTTTAATTTTTCATAGTAGAATTTTTCATGTGCTTTGTTGATAAAGATAATAGACTGTTTTCTATTGTTTTTTGCACTTAACGCTGTACTGTTCATATTGAACCTCCTTATAGATATAAAAAAGGGAACAAACACTTATAAAAAGTGCTTATTCCCAAATATTAAACAAGGGAAAGCAATAAATGCTTTCCCTCGCAGAACTTTATATATAGACTTTTACTTCAATATCTTTAAATCTGTTTGCCTTTGTGTACTCAGGATGTTCAGCCATAAATGCCTGCACATCCGCTCGCCTCACCGTTAAGCTGCAAAAATAAATATATTGCTGCCTAATTCCTCTTTTCCGCAATAGCTGCCTGTGCTGCTGCAAGTCTTGCAATCGGCACTCTGAACGGTGAACATGACACATAGTCAAGACCGATCTTGTGGCAGAACTCAACTGATGAAGGATCTCCACCGTGCTCTCCACAGATACCTACGTGGATCTCAGGTCTTGTCTGCTTTCCAAGCTCGATAGCCATCTTCATAAGCTTACCTACACCAACCTGGTCAAGCTTAGCAAACGGATCGTTCTCGAAGATCTTTCTGTCATAGTAAGCATTGAGGAACTTACCTGCATCATCTCTTGAGAAACCGAATGTCATCTGTGTAAGGTCGTTTGTACCGAAGCAGAAGAATTCAGCCTGCTTAGCGATCTCATCAGCTGTAAGACATGCTCTAGGAATCTCAATCATTGTACCTACTTCATACTTGATGTCTGATCCTGCTGCAGCAATCTCCTCATCTGCTGTCTTAACAACGATATCCTTAACGTACTTAAGCTCCTTAGCGTCAGATGAAAGCGGAATCATAATCTCAGGCTTAAGGTTCCAATCAGGATGAGCCTTAGCTACATTGATAGCCGCTCTGATAACAGCCTTTGTCTGCATTACTGCAATCTCAGGATATGTTACTGCAAGACGAAGTCCTCTGTGTCCCATCATAGGGTTGAACTCGTGAAGTGAAGCGATGATAGCCTTAATCTGTGCTACGCTCTTGCCCTGAGTCTTTGCAAGCTTCTCAATCTCTGATTCCTCTGTAGGAACGAACTCATGAAGTGGCGGATCAAGGAATCTGATTGTAACAGGGTTACCCTCAAGTGCCTCGTAAAGCTTTTCAAAATCTCCCTGCTGTACAGGTAAAATCTTATCAAGAGCTTTCTCTCTCTCTTCTACTGTATCTGAACAGATCATCTCTCTGAATGCGTCAATTCTGTCGCCCTCAAAGAACATATGCTCTGTACGGCAAAGTCCGATACCCTCTGCACCAAGCTCTCTAGCCTTTCTTGCATCCTCAGGTGTATCTGCGTTTGTACGAACTTTAAGTCTTCTATACTTATCAGCCCATCCCATGATTCTTCCGAACTCACCTGCGATCTGAGCTTCCTGAGTTGGGATAGCACCGTCATAAACATTTCCTGTTGTACCGTCGAATGAGATAACATCTCCCTCGTGGAATGTCTTTCCGCCGAGTTCGAACTTCTTGTTCTCCTCATCCATAATGATCTCTGAAAGACCTGATACACAGCAGGTACCCATACCACGAGCAACAACGGCTGCGTGTGATGTCATACCGCCACGAACTGTAAGGATACCCTGTGAAGCCTTCATACCCTCGATATCCTCAGGTGATGTCTCAAGTCTTACAAGAACAACCTTCTTACCTGCATCAGCCCATGTCTTAGCATCCTCTGCTGTAAATACGATCTGTCCGCTTGCAGCACCCGGTGAAGCTGCAAGACCCTTACCGATAGGTGTAGCCTTCTTAACAGCCTCTGTATCAAATGTAGGGTGAAGAAGTGTGTCAAGGTTTCTAGGCTCGATCATTGATACAGCCTTAGCCTCGTCAATCATACCCTCGTCTACAAGGTCACATGCAATCTTAAGTGCGGCAAATGCTGTTCTCTTACCGTTTCTTGTCTGCAACATGTAAAGCTTTCTATCCTCGATAGTAAACTCCATATCCTGCATATCTCTGTAATGATCCTCAAGCTTATGGCAGATCTCAACGAACTCGTTATAAACGTCAGGCATTACTTCCTTCAACTGATCGATGTGCTGTGGTGTACGAACACCTGCAACAACGTCCTCACCCTGAGCGTTCATAAGGAACTCACCCATGAGCTTCTTCTCACCTGTAGCAGGATCTCTTGTAAATGCAACACCTGTACCTGATGTATCACCCATGTTACCGAATGCCATCATCTGTACGTTAACTGCTGTACCCCATGAATATGGAATATCATTGTCACGACGATATACATTTGCACGTGGGTTATCCCATGAACGGAATACGGCCTTAACGGCAGCCATAAGCTGTTCCTTAGGATCTGATGGGAAGTCTGAACCGATCTTTGACTTATACTCAGCCTTGAACTGATTTGCAAGTTCCTTCAAATCTTCAGCTGTAAGGTCAACGTCCTGTGTAACTCCCTTTTTCTCTTTCATCTGGTCGATAAGAACCTCAAAATACTTCTTACCAACTTCCATAACTACGTCTGAGAACATCTGGATAAATCTTCTATAGCAGTCATAAGCCCATCTTGGGTTACCTGACTTTGCAGCTAGAACCTCTACAACCTCTTCGTTAAGACCGAGGTTAAGAATTGTATCCATCATACCCGGCATAGATGCTCTTGCACCTGAACGAACTGAAACTAAGAGAGGATTTTCCTTATCACCGAATTTCTTTCCTGTGATTTCCTCCATCTTAGTAATATTCTCCATGATTTGACCCATGATCTCATCATTTATCTTCTCGCCGTCCTCATAGTACTGAGTACATGCCTCTGTTGTGATTGTGAATCCCTGAGGTACAGGTAAACCGAGATTTGTCATCTCTGCAAGGTTTGCACCCTTACCACCCAAAAGATTTCTCATTGTTGCGTTACCCTCTGTAAAAAGGTATACCCACTTATTTGCCATACGTAAAACCTCCATATGTATTTTCCTGTATTTTCCGTCCACCATTATACCATATTCATATAATATAGCAAAGCATAAAAAAGAAAATTATTTACCTTTTACATTGATTTTTTGATATTTTCTTACTAAAAAGATGATAATGGTGATTTTTAACAAAATCTTGTATACAATATTTCGCCCATTTTCGTTAAAATTTGATTTTACAGTCATTAAATCCACAAAACCCACAGCAAAATAAAACTTTATAAAATTGTATTATATAAAAATCTTGCAAATATAAACTTTTGCATTATACTATTAGATGTAAAACAGTAAGAATAAGTTATTTAATAATATAGTAGCTTCGGCTGCTTTATATATGCAAATGTATATGGAGGAATTATGCATCAGGAACAATGTATTAAGGACAATTTATATTATGTGGGTGGAAGTGACAGAAGGCAGAGACTTTTTGAGAATGCCTATCCTATTCCGAACGGAATGTCTTACAACTCATATGTTATATTGGATGAAAAAACTATACTCTTTGACTCTGTTGACAGATCTGTAGAAGGAGTATTCTTTGAGAACTTAAAAGCAACACTTGGTGACAGACCCCTTGACTACGTAGTAATAACACATATGGAGCCTGATCATGCTGCTACTTTGGGCGATCTTTTAAATATTCACCCTGAAATGATGATAGTAGGTAATGCAAAGATTAAGACAATGATCGGTCAATTCTTTGACTTCTCTTTGGATCACAGATTCTTGGAAGTAAAAGAAGGCGATACATTAAGCACAGGCAAGCATACATTTAAATTTTATTTTGCTCCTATGGTTCACTGGCCTGAGGTAATGATGGTATATGACGAGAAATCAAAAGCGCTTTTCTCTTCAGATGCTTTCGGTTGCTTCGGCGCACTCTCAGGAAATATATTCGCAGATGAGTTGAATTATGATTGCGAGTGGTATCCGGAATCAAGAAGATATTATGCAAATATTGTAGGAAAGTTCGGATTACAGGTATTAAATATATTAAAGAAACTTGCCGATTTGGATATAGAGCTTATCTGTTCACTTCACGGTCCTATTTATAGAAAAAAAGAAGATATACTTGCATGTTTCAAAAAGTATCAGACCTGGGGTTCATACTCTCCTGAGGATGATGAGGTGGTTATCTTCTCAGGTTCCGTCTACGGACATACAGAAGAATTTTCAACATTACTTGCCACTCTGGTAGCACAAAGAGGTATCCAAAATACAAAGGTTCTTGATATTTCATCAATTGATGTATCTTACCTCATTTCAGAAGCTTTCAGAGCAAAGGTACTTGTATTTGCATCATCTTCTTACAATGGCGGACTTTTCACTCCTATGGAAAACTTCCTTATGGATCTTGTTGCACATAACTTCCAGAACAGAGATGTTTTCGTGGTTGAGAACGGTTCATGGGCTCTTACGGCAGGCAAGAGCATGCGTGAGATTATAGGTCAGTTAAAGAAGGTAAATATTGCCGAGGAAACAATCAGCATCAAATCTCTCCTTACAGAGGATCAGTACGCTGATACGGTAGCAATGGCTGACAAGATTGTTGAGTGTTTGAAGAAATAAAATGTTTTTATATGTATACCCGTATCATGCGGGTATACATTTTTTATTGATTTTTTTATATTCGGGTAGTAAACTTGTATCTTGATTTAATTTACAAGGAGTTTTTATGGTTTCTAAAAAGATAAAGGCAGCTTTCTTTGCGGCATTTCCAAATACAATCCCTATTTTGGCCGAATTTTTATTCTTAGGTATTGCCTATGGCATATATATGAATCAATCCGGTTTTAAATTTTACTATCCGATGTTTATGAGTTTTATCATATTTGCAGGCTCTGTGGAATTTGCTACCGTTTCATGGTTGCTTGGGAGCTTTGATCCTGTAAACATCTTCTTCCTTACGCTTATGATAAATGCAAGACATTTATTCTACGGGCTTTCAATGCTTGAAAAATATAATATTCCGGGATGGAAGAAACTTTATTTAATTTACGGCATGTGTGATGAGTCCTTCTCAATTAATGCCACGGTAGATGTTCCGAAAGACATTGATAAGGGCCTGTTTATGTTCTTTGTAACCATGTTAAACCAGATATATTGGGTAGCAGGTGCCACTATAGGAGGAATATTCGGAAGCTTTATCCCCTTTGATACCAAAGGAATAGAATTTGTTATGACTGCACTCTTTGTGGTTATATTCCTTGAAAATTGTCTAAAGGAAAAAGATCACAGCGCCTCTGTTATCGGACTTTTTATTTCGTTTATATGTCTTATAATTTTTAAGGGTACAAATTTTATCATTCCTTCAATGATTATAATACTTAGTGTACTTACATTACTTAGAGGGAGATTGGAAAAACATGAGTAAAATACAACAGCTTATAATAATATTAATCGTAGCATTTGCCACAATGATAACCAGATTTTTACCATTTATAGTTTTTCCGGCAAACAAAGAAACTCCTTCCTATATAAAGTATCTGGGCAAGGTTTTGCCGGCAGCGGTACTTGGACTTTTAGTGGTATATTCTCTTAAAGATGTATCAATATTTAATGAGTTACATGCTTTGCCTGAAACCATAAGCATTGCGATTATTGTAATATTACATTTTTGGAAAAGGCAGATGATTCTTTCCATCTCTGCAGGAACAATACTTTATATGTTTCTTATACAATTTATTTTTAAATAAATTGCTTGCAATTATTTATGAATTAATATATCTTAATTATAGATTACGCATTTAAGGAGATTTATGAAAGAGATTGCAAAAAAAGTAAAAGCGGACAGTTTTATTCTGATGGCAAGCAGCAATGAGATGAGAAATAACTGTCTTCAAAATATTATTAAAAATTTAAATAAAAACAGAGAACATATACTCTTGGAAAATCAAAAGGATATTGAAAATGCAAAGGCTGAAAATATATCCTCTTCCATACTTTCAAGACTTTTGTTTGATGAGCATAAGATGGATACGGTTATAGCAGGTATCAATGAACTTATAAAGATGGAAGATCCTATAGGAAAGATTACATTAAAAAGAGAGCTTGATGCAGGACTCACTCTTACCAGAACAACAACTCCGATAGGTGTTATAGGAGTTATCTTTGAGGCACGACCTGATGCCCTTGTTCAGATTGCTTCTTTATGTATAAAGAGCGGAAATGCAGCCATACTTAAAGGCGGCAGTGAAGCCAAACTTACAAACAGAGCACTTTTTGAAAGTATAAAAGAAGCCGTTTTAGAAGCCGGATTGCCTGAGAATATACTTATACAGCTTGAAGCCAGAAGTGATGTGGGCGAGTTACTTGGCTGCAGTGAATATGTGGACTTACTTATACCGAGAGGTTCAAACTCTTTTGTAAAATATATTATGGACAATACAAATATTCCTGTTATGGGACATGCCGACGGTGTATGTCATACATATGTGGATGAGGACTTTGATCTTGAAAAGTCTGTAAGGATTTTGATAGATGCAAAGACTCAGTACCCTTCCGCATGTAATACTACCGAAACTTTGTTGGTTCATGAAAGAGCGGTTACAAAGCTTTTGCCGGAACTTAATAAAGCCTTTATGGAGGCAGGCATTAAGGTATATGCCGACAAGGATGTTTTGTCATATTTTGATAATGCAAACCTTGCAAATGATGAGTCTTTCCATACGGAATATCTTGAAAAGACTATCAATGTAAAACCTGTAAAGAGCATTGATGAAGCAATTGTTCATATAAATACTTACGGTTCACATCATACAGATGCCATACTTACAAATATAGATGCCAATGCAGATTATTTTATGAGCAGGGTTGATTCCGCAAATGTATATAAGAACTGTTCCACAAGATTTGCTGACGGATTTAGATACGGTTTCGGAGCCGAGGTGGGTATCAGTACCGGAAAGCTTCATGCCAGAGGTCCTGTAGGTCTTGAAGGTCTTTGTACTTACAAATACAAGCTCTATGGAAACGGCGATATAGTTGCAGATTATGCAAACGGAAATAAAGAATTTCATTTTAGAGAATTATAAAAGGAAGGGTAATCCCCTTCCTCTTTTTATACTTATCTTACCCATGCACCGTTTGCGCCGAGTCTGAATGAATCAACTGTTGTATTTGTAGCCATATATCCTGAGCCGGGATAAAAATAGTACCAGTTTCCGCTGATCTGTGTCCATCCCTCACACATAGCACCGTTGCTGTCAAGGTAGTAATACTTTCCGTCACTGCTGTGAAGCCATGTATTGCTGAGCATCTTGCCTCTTGGAACCTCCGCATTCATGTAATACCACTTACCGTTTGACTGCTGCCAACCTGTTGTCATATGTCCGTAGGAATTCATATAATAATACTCTCCTTCGACCTTCTGCCAACCTGTAAGCATTCTGCCTGCATCATCAAAAAGATACCATTTATCTGCTATATATTCCCATCCGCTTGTCTTAAGACTTCCGTCAGGGAATCTGAAATACCATGTATCTCCCGATTTATTCCAGCCTATGCCGTTTCCAACCTGAGTTGTTACATTGTTATTTCCTGTTGAGACATTTGAAGCATCCAGATAGAATTCATCTGAAGTAATCCACTCGGAATGTCTTCCATAGTCCTTATCTCCATGTGAAACAGTTCTGATTCTGAACTTATATGTACCCTTTTGAGTCATATCGTTTCTGAAATTATAGTTGCTGCCCTTGTAGTTTTCAACTCTTGTGACCTGTGTACTTCCACGCAACAGTATAAGTTCATAATATCCTGAAGTCTCAGATGGTTCATCCCACTTGGCAATACCTATACCGCTGTCCTTCCACTCCACATCCTCAGGGGCTTCATAAGTTCCCTTTAATGGATTTAACTTGATATTTACTACCAAATCACCATTTTTCTTGGATGAAGAAAGAAACTTTCCACCGTTCACAGATATGTTTGAAGATGAATATGTTCCCTTAAATGAATAGTCACTGTTTGCTTCCAAAGTTATTTTCATCTTTACTTCATCACCTATATTCAGGCTGCTTCTTCCGCTTGTAATCTCGGCATCCGCTATATTGAATCTGTCGGATGTAGTATATACATTTATATCTCCGCCTGAGCTACTTCCGTAATTTATACTTAGATTATCTGTACGATCTCCTATACTCAAATCCGAATTTACTTTTATCGTGACTGAGCTAATAGTTTTATTTGCAGCATAAGCAGGTTTTGATAAAAGTGAACATAATAAAATAGTTCCGAAAACAGCTATTTTTTTAGCTAACCTCATATATTCCTCCTTATATTTTTTGTATCATATCATATGATACAAATATATTTATACTATAAGTATATGTAATTTGAGTGTATATGTACAGTTAAAATTTTCTTACTTATTCATATCTTTCGGCTCAAATTTTATTCAGAATATATTCAATTAAATGTTGCTTAAAATATACTTCCATTACAATATCTGATAAAAAAGTAAATAACTCAACATTTTCATCTTTTTTGTCAAAGGCATCCACTTTATTCTTTGCATACTCAAGTCTTTTTTTCAAATCATCTACAATCTCGTTTTTTTTGTCATCCTCTATGCGAACAAGAATATCATACAGCTTCGACAAAGACTCATCTCCCTTATCAAAGCTGTTGTATATACTCAAATCACAGAGCCTTTTAATATCCGCAAAGGAGAGTACATTCTTGTAAAAATATATAAGTATAAGGAGCATCACATGATTCTTGGTATATTTTTTCTTATCGGAAGGCGGCAAAAGCTTGTTCTTCGTATAATTATTGATCATGGTTTTTGTAAGAAGCTTATCATCCTCCTCTCGTTTGAAACCCTCAAGCTTCTCGTCAATAAAACTTGTCATCTGATCCATATACAAAGAAATATCCGGGATATCTTCCGATTTTACAATATCCAAGCCCTCAAAATGCTTTATCATATCATTGATAATTTCTTTATTGGTTTTCATAACATCAGTATATAGTATTAAAAACCATATATCAAGTAAAATAAAAGAGCCGCCGGTAAGCGACTCCATATCTTATAATTTATTATTGATAAACTTCTCTAAAAGTGTATATCCTTCCTCTATAAATATTCCGAATTCTTTTGCATTCTTTTCCGTATAAGTTATTGCAACATCCGTTTCATTATTTGATCTGTATATTTTAAAAGGAACAGGGTCTGAAGAATGGGTCTTGGTCTCGATAGGTGTCGGATGATCCGGCATTATAAGCATTGCAAAGTCTTCATTTGCTTCTCTAAGCGCCTCACAAAGAGGTCCTACAACTCTTTCATCAATTCGCTCCACCGCTAATATCTTACCTTCAGTATCTCCATGATGTCCGCACTCATCCGGTCCTTCCAGATGAATATATAAGAAATCATTTCCATCCTCAAGCAAAGTCTTTTTTGCAGCTGCAAGCTTACCCTCATAATTGGTGTCCACAGTACCTGTAGCACCTTCCACATCAATGCTCTCCATTCCGGCACTGATGCCGATACCTTTTATAAGATCCACAGCTGAGATAACGGCACCCCTAAGTCCGTTTTTCTTTTCAAAGTTTTCTACATTAGGTTTTGTACCTTCTCCCCAAAGCCATATGGAGTTTGCAGGATTCTTACCTTCCGCCTTTCTCTTTAAGTTCACAGGATGATTCTTTAAAATACTATAGCTTCTTTCCATAAGAGATAAAATCTTATCATTTTTCGGTAAGTATTCACCTATTACTCTGTCAGATATATCATGTGGAGGTGTAAGATCAAGTCCGGTCTTTCCGTTGTCCCATATCAAACAATGTCTGTATGATATTCCGGGATAAAACTTGAATTCATCATCTCCAAGCTCTTTTTCCACTGTTTCAATAAGCTCTCTTGCCTCTTCAGTAGATATCTCACCTGCTGAATAGTCAAGCATTGTTCTTTTTTTCGGATCCTCCTCGTCTGATAGAGTAACCAGATTACATCTTATTGCAACATCTGTTTCTTTCATATTTATGCCGATACTTACAGCCTCAAGCGGTGATCTGCCTGTGTAACACTTAAGCGGATCATATCCCATTACCGCAAGGTTTGCCACATCACTTCCCGGCTTTAACTCCTTCGGCACTGTTCTTGCCATACCGAGTACACCCTTAAGTCCGTCAATATGTGGCTTTTTAGCTACATCAAGTATTGTCTTATTGCCAAGTTCAGGAATATCTTTATCCGCCATTCCGTCTCCAAGTATAACTATGTATTTCATATTTTCCACCTTTTTGTTTATTTGCTTAATGCACCTATAAAATTCTTCATTCTTTCATTAGTTGATGCAAAGACTTCCTCAGGACTTCCCAACTCAACTATTACTCCGTCAGACATAAATATTACCTTGTCGGATATTTCTTTAGCAAACGCCATCTCATGTGTAACAATGACCATGGCAATTTTTAAATCAGACAAAGATTTTATTACTCTGAGAACTTCTCCTGTAAGCTCAGGATCAAGCGCGGATGTCGGCTCATCAAAGAAAAGTATCTTTGGATTTAGTGCCAATGCTCTGGCAATAGCAACTCTTTGAGATTGACCGCCCGAAAGCTGATAAGGATATGCTCCTGCTCTATCCTCAAGCCCCATCTTCTTTAGCAGAGAAAAGGCTTCTTCTTTCACTTCTTCCTTATCCCTTTTTTGTACTCTTATCGGCGCATCACAGATATTTTGCAATACATTCATATGTGGGAAGAGATTAAAGTTTTGGAATACAAGGCCGAAGTATTCAGAAATTTCTCTCAATTTACTTTGACTCTCATAAACCGCCTTACCACCTACACTTTTACAAACTGTATTCTCGTTATAGCTAAGCTCTCCGTCATCCATATCTTCCAATAATGTAGCACAACGCAAAAGTGTGGATTTGCCTGAACCTGACGGACCTATAATACTTAAAATTTCACCTTCTTTTACTTCCAGTGATATATCCTTTAAAATTTCCACACCGCCAAAGGATTTCTTTACTGATTTCATACTTAATAATGACATAATCACCTACTTGTAATATTCTAATTTCTTCTCTATTGCTTCCATTACAAACGCTACTATTAAATTAAATATATAATAGAACAATGCGGCGCACACAAAGGGTAACATACTTGTTGTACTGCTTGCAAGTGCCTTTGCCATTGTAAACATCTCCGCCACACTTATTGTAAAGGCCAAAGATGTATCCTTTACCAAAGTTATTACCTCATTTGTTATAGACGGCAAAATTCTCTTTATTACCTGTGGAAGTATTATAACAAAGAAAGTCTGAGATTTACTATATCCCAATATCTTTGCGGCTTCGTACTGTCCGCTTGGCATGGACTGAATTCCGCTTCTGTATATCTCTGCAAAGTATGCCGCATAATTTACCACAAAACCGATTATGGTAGCAACTATCCTGTAATTTCCCGATGTGGATACTCCAAAAATATAATAAGGTCCGAAGTATACAACCATCAGCTGTAACATAAGCGGTGTACCGCGCATTATTGAAATATATACCTTGCACAGATATGAAATAAACTTTATTTTACTAAGTCTGCCAAAGGCGACCAACAATCCCAAAGGAAGTGAAAGTAAGAGTGTTACAAAAAATATCTGTATACTTACCAACATTCCGGGGACAAGCTTTAACGCAATATCAAGAATACTCATAAAATCTCCAATCAGTGTAAATATCTTACTATTATATCCTTTATTTTGCAATCCTACCATAAGTTATTTCTTAATGCTTTGCAGGATTGCAAAATAAAAGTCTTATATTTATAAGAAAAAGAAAACGCCGGCAGATATCTGTCGGCGCCTTAATTTTACTCTAAAGTGGTAACATCCTTACCAAACCATTTTTCTGAAATAGTTTTCATTGTTCCGTCCGCTTTCATATCTTCAAGTGCTTTTTGTACTTCATTTCTTAAAGTTTCATTTCCAAGCTTAAATCCGATACCGTATTCCTCACTTGAAAGCGGTGTATCAAGTACTGTAAATCCGTTTCCGCCTCTCTTTGTAATCTGATAGTTTGCTACTACACTGTCCATTGCAATGGCATCCACACCACCCATCTCAAGATCCATAAAGCCTGTATTATAATCCGCTACAGTCTGTAATTTACCGAAAGTATTTGCAAGTTCCGTGTTTTCCTTCAATGCAGCCTCTGCTGATGAATCTGTCTGAACCTCTACAGTCTTTCCTGCAAGATCCTCTATCGAATCAATACTTGAATCTGATTTTACAACAAAAACCTGATCGTTTTTCATATATGGCTTTGACCATGTGTACTTATCTTCTCTACCCTGAATACTGAAGCCGTTCCAGATACAGTCAATATTTCCTGATGTAAGCTCCATATCCTTTGCATCCCATGCTATAGGCTGATATTTGATTTCTTTGCCCATTCTCTTTGCAACTTCAGCCGCTAGCTCAAGGTCAAATCCTGTGAACTCTCCGTCATCTCCTACAAAGCCCATAGGTGGGAAGTCTTGATCAAATCCAACTGTAAAAGTAGACTTATTCTCTGATGCCGCTGTGGCAGTATCATCCGACTTACTCTCCACCGCACTTGTGTCTGCTGATGCTGATGTGCTCTCTACAGTCTTTGCTGATGAACAACCTGCCAACATAATTGTTGCTAAGATTCCAAGTAAATAAATTTTTTTCATAAATACACCTCGTAACTTTCTTTGACTTTTGTTTTCTCTTTATAGTTCATTATGGTAGCATACTAAAGTGTATCTGTCAACACTTTATTTTACTACTATACTAAAGTGTTTTAACATCGTATATTTACATAAAAAAAGCCGCTGTACTAATCATATTCTATAATATATGTTAAGTATTTACCCAACTCACATTATAGACTTTAGTACAACAGCTCTTATATAATAATTTATTTATCTTTATTAATCAAAGAATTACCGGATTCATTAATATGTACTTCCAACTGATTGTATGGAATCTCTATTCCGTTTTTATCAAATTTAACCTTGATTTCTTCTATAAGTCCCCATCTGACGGTCCAATAATCGTCAGTCTTACACCAGGCTCTTCCACCAAGGATTACGGCAGACGATGCCAAATCACTGACATAGGTCAAAATCTCTTTATTTTTTAATACCAGTCCGTTTTCATCAATGGCATCTTTTATAAGCTTCTTTGCCTTTCTGATATCGGAATCATACGACACACCTACTTGAATATCTATTCTTCTGGTATCATTTGCGGTAACATTTGTTATAACATCGTTTGCAAGCGCACCGTTGGGTATGGATATCCTCTTATTATCGGGGGTCAAAAGTATTGTATAAATTACTCCTATAGTATCTACAATACCCTCAGCCTTCGGTGAAACTATATAATCACCCCTGACAAAAGGTCTGCAAAAAAGTATTATCATTCCGCCCGCAAAGTTGCTTAAGCTTCCCTGCCAAGCAAGTCCTATTGCAACACCTGCAGAACCAAGTATCGCTACCACACTAGCCTGATTTATTCCCAGCCTTTCGGCCAGTCCAAGTACTACCAAGGCATACAGTAATACTTTCAGCGTGGACAGAAGAAACTTTCTTATAGTCAAATCAACATTTATCTTTTTCAAAAACTTTTCAAGCATTCGTGATAAAAATTTTATCACCTGACCGGCTATAATAAATGTAATAATCACTATCACAATATTATAGGCGATTGCCAATAATACCGGAGAAAGTTCTTTTAAAGTCTGCATCATTACACTCGGTTTAAGCTTTTCTATATCCTGTGCTACAGACTCGGCCACTTCACTTTCGGAAATACTCGGTAAACTTGAACTTATTTCACCGGTCATATAAATTCCGGTAAAGCTTTTTAATATATTATAAAAATCCACTATTTCGCCCACTTAAATATTATTGTAGCCATTGGAGGAACCTTTATCTTAAGTGAATTCTCTCTGCCGTCCACTTTTTTCTTGACAGATTTCTTTGCTCTCTTATTTCCGACTCCGCTTCCGCCATACTTTTTATCATCTGAATTGAAGATCTCGGTATATGTACCCTTATATGGAACACCGATTTCTCTTTCATAAACAACCGGTGTGAAGTTGCATACCACAACCAGTGTGTCTTCCTCATTCTCGGTCTTTCTGAGGAATACAACCGTACTCTCATCCTTTGATGTACAGTTTATCCACTCGAAACCGTCAGGATTGTAATCAAGCTTATAAAGTGCAGGATAATCCAGATAAAGTTTATTTAAAGCCTTGGAATACTTTTGCATCTTACTGTGAATATCGTAATCCAGCAGATTCCACTCAAGTGATACATTTTCATTCCACTCATTCATCTGACCGAATTCCTGTCCCATAAAGAGAAGCTTCTTTCCGGGATGAGTCATCATATATCCATATGCCGCTCTTAGATTCGCAAACTTTTCTTCCTGAGTTGCCCCCGGCATCTTTCCTGCAAGAGTAGCCTTACCGTGAACCACCTCATCATGACTTAAAACAAGAATGAAGTTCTCACTGTAGTGATAGAAAAGTGAGAATGTCAAAGCATTATAATCTCCGCTTCTAAAATATGGGTCAATCTTCATAAACTCAAGGAAGTCATTCATCCAACCCATATTCCACTTATAATCAAATCCAAGTCCGCCTTCATTTAGATCACCGCTTACCTTAGGCCATGCTGTAGACTCCTCGGCTATCAAAAGGCTTGAAGGATTTTTCTTTTTGTAAATTGAGTTCAGATGCTTTAAGAACTCTATAGCATCCAGATTTTCATTGCCGCCATATATATTGGCAACCCACTCTCCCGAGTTCTTACCGTAATCAAGGTAAAGCATGGAAGCTACCGCATCCATTCTTATACCGTCAACATGGTATTTATCCGCCCAGAAAAGTGCATTTGAAATAAGGAAGTTGCTTACCTGAGGTCTTGCATAATTATATATCAATGTACCCCAATGCGGATGTGCACCCTGTCTGGGATCTGCATGCTCATACAAATGACTTCCGTCAAAACATGCAAGGCCGTGCAAATCTCTTGGGAAATGAGCAGGTACCCAATCAAGTATTACTCCGATTCCCTTCTTATGCAAATAGTTTATAAAGTACATGAAATCATCCGGTGTACCGTATCTGCTTGTAGGGCTGTAATATCCTGTCACCTGATAGCCCCAACTTGCATCAAGCGGATGCTCCATTACAGGCATAATCTCCACATGGGTATAATTCATCTTCTTTACATAAACAGAAAGCTTATGTGCTATCTCACGATAATTATAGAATACGGAGCCGTTTACTTCCTCACCGTTCTCATCATACTGCATTTCTTTTCTTATCCATGAGCCGAGGTGTAATTCATAGATATTCATTGCTGCAGATTCATTTATCTTTGTAGACTGGATATTTTCTCTGTCTTTCATCCAATCCTCATCACTCCATTCAAAGCCTGAAATATCCGCAACTATACTTGCAGTATTCGGTCTAAGCTCGGAATAAAATGCATAAGGGTCGGACTTTAACATAGGCTCTCCCTTTTTTGTCTTTATTTCAAATTTATAAAGACTGCCTACACTGACTCCCGGTATAAATATTTCAAAAACTCCGAAATCACCGAGTCTCTCCATCTGATGTCTTCTGCCGTCCCAAAGGTTGAAATCACCTACAACAGATACTCTCATAGCTTCAGGAGCCCATACCGAGAAGTTTACACCCTCCACACCTGAAATTGTCATAGGCTTTGCACCCATTTTTTCATAGATTTCATAGTTGATTCCGGCATCAAATTTTGATAGATCTTCCTCGGAGTATATACTGTCAAAGGAATATGGATCTGATATTGTCTGTTCTACTTCATTATCATATTTAACTATAAATTTATATTTAAACTCCTGCTTTCTTCCCACAAAGCATGCAAAAAATCCGGCTTCATCCATACATTGCATTGCAACAGGATTTTTGTTCCCGTCAATCAACAGCGCCATCTCTTTTGCACTTGGTATAAAAGCCTGAACCAAAAAACCTCCATCCACTCTATGTGAACCGAGAATCTTTTTCGGTCTGTCACATTCTGAATAAGTGATCTCCTCTATCGCTGCCCAATCCATCAAATCATATAAATTCTTATCCATAGCTTAACCCTTCCTTCTAACATTCTGAGTAACAGTTCAGATAATATACTGCCTGATTATCCGCTCCATAACATTTATATAGATTATACTATTCTTTTGCAAAACATGAAAGTAAATGTTATAAACTACACTGTTTAAATATGACTAATATTACTTATAATTTTTATACGTCATTATACTTTTTTACATCTATCTTATATCCCTCAAGTTCCGATTCCAAGACTTCAATTCTTTTAATATTCGATTTGCTTTTTTCAAAATGTAAAAATGCAACCATTACTTTAATAAGGCCTCCTAATCATTTACTATGTATACAACTATTATACCATAAAACAAAACACATGATGTTTAAAGTATCCCTAAATCTGTTTATTATTATTTTCATAATTATTTTATCATTTGGTTGTATTATAAATTCAATTATCGTAAAATAGTATGAGTTCAAATAAAGAAAAAATTGTGAGAGAAAATTAGATTGGAGAAGATGATGAATAACAATTCAGATTTTGACGTTGTAAAAGAAATTTTCAGTTGGATTTCTATAATAGTGGTAGCTGCTGTGATAGCGCTTGTTTTAAACCTTTTTATTATAGCAAATTCGAGAGTACCGTCTGCATCTATGGAAAATACTATAATGACAGGGGACAGAGTTGTCGGATTCAGACTCACTTATCTTTTCCAGGAACCGAAGCGTGGGGATATTATTATATTTAAATTCCCTGATGATGAGAGTCTATACTATGTAAAGAGAATTATCGGTGAGCCGGGAGATATTGTAGATATCAAGGACGGCAAAGTGTATTTGAACAATTCCGAAACTCCGCTTGAAGAGGATTATATAAAGGAGCCTATGATACCTGAGGCCGATATGCATTTTGAAGTACCTGACGGAGCTTACTTTTGTTTAGGTGATAACAGAAACAATTCCGCAGACTCCAGAAGATGGGTACACCCCTATGTTTATAAAGAGAAAATAATTGCAAAGGTAATCTTCCGCTACTTCCCGGGATTTAAGATGTTGAAGTAATATGAATTGAATTTGAAAAACAGGCATATCAATGATCATATGCCTGTTTTTTGATATATAATTTAATTCTTAAAACTATGTATAGGTGCAGGTATTCTGCCGCCTCTGTTTACAAATTTCTCACATGAGAAGCCGTTTACAGGCATTATAGGAGCATAGCCTAAAAGTCCTCCAAACTCTACCACTTCTCCCTCGCCTTTGCCGATAACAGGTATAAGTCTTACAGCGGTAGTCTTTTGATTTATCATACCGATAGCGGCCTCATCCGCAATAATACCTGCTATTGTCTCCTCTGAAGTATCTCCGGGTATTGCAATCATATCAAGACCTACAGAGCATACACAGGTCATTGCCTCAAGCTTTTCCAAAGTCAAAGCTCCGGCATTCACCGCATCTATCATACCCTGATCTTCCGATACAGGAATAAATGCACCTGAAAGTCCTCCTACATATGAAGATGCCATAACACCGCCCTTTTTCACCTGATCGTTTAAAAGTGCAAGTGCCGCTGTAGTTCCCGGTGCACCTACTCTTTCAAGGCCTATTTCTTCAAGTATTTCAGCTACCGAATCTCCTACGGAAGGTGTCGGTGCCAATGAAAGATCTATTATTCCGAAAGGAATACCAAGTCTTTTTGACGCTTCTCTTGCAACAAGCTGTCCGACTCTTGTAATCTTAAATGCCGTCTTTTTTATAGTCTCACAAAGCACCTCAAAGTTTTCGCCTTCGGCTTTCTTTAAAGCCGCACGTACAACTCCCGGTCCGCTGACACCTACATTTATAATGGCATCCGCCTCTGTAACACCGTGGAATGCACCTGCCATAAAAGGATTGTCATCAGGAGCATTGCAAAATACCACAAGCTTTGCACAACCGATAGAATCTCTGTCGGCTGTCATAATTGCAGTATCTTTTACTATTTTTCCCATAAGCCTTACAGCATCCATATTAAGTCCGGTCTTTGTTGATCCCAAGTTTACAGAACTGCAAATAAAGTCCGTCTCATTCATTGCCTGTGGTATTGACTCGATAAGAAGTCTGTCAGCCGCAGTTATTCCCTTTGAAACTATGGCTGAATATCCGCCCAAAAAGTTTACACCGAGGTCCTTTGCAGCCTTATCAAGTGTTTTTGCTATCTGTACAAAATCTTCTTTTGTCGTGCAGGCGCTTCCACCCACCAAAGCGATAGGTGTGACCGATATTCTCTTGTTTACAATAGGTACACCGAAGTCCTTTGATATTTCGTCACCTACTCTTACAAGGTCCTTTGCGGTACTTGTTATCTTATCATATATATTTTTACAAAGCTTATTCAGATCCGTATCTATACAGTCAAGCAAGCTTATTCCAATAGTAATAGTTCTGACATCCAACAGATCCTTGTCGATCATGTCGTTAGTCTCTATTACTTCAAACATATTCAGCATAATTCCTCCTAGAGTCTGTGCATGGATTCAAAAATTTCTTCTTTTTGAGCTTTTATCTTTACTCCAATCTCCTCCCCGAGTACATCCAGATCCTCAACAACTTTTGTGAATTTTTCAGTGGCATTTTCCATATCTGTAATCATCATCATATTGAAATATCCGCTCACTATTGTCTGTGATATGTCCAGTATATTTATTTTATTTTCCGCAAGATATGTACATACTCTTGCTATAATACCTACTGTATCCTTGCCTACTACAGTTATTATAACCTTGTTCATAAAATTCTCCATTCCTAACACTACACATAGCAAATTTCAGATAAAGCATCTCTTTTTGCCACTTCTATATCAAAATCCTTAGGATTGTAAGGTCTCTCATCCGCAAAAATTTCATATCTTACACTTTCAAGAGCCAACTCCGGAAGATTGTTCTTATCTGAAAGATGTCCCAAAAAGATTTTCTTGATATTTTCATTTAAGATCTCACATATAAGCTTTCCGGAATTTTCATTTGAAAGATGTCCTCTTTCACTTAATATTCTTCTCTTAAGCTCATAGGGATAGGGACCTGTTTCAAGCATTCTGATATCATGATTTGCTTCAATAAGTAATGCATCCAGATTTGAAAGATTATCCACAATATCCTTTGTATATCTTCCAAGGTCCGTAGCTACCGCAATTTTTTTATTTCCGCACTCCACCCTGTATCCGAATGGCTCATTTGCATCATGGTCTATATCAAATGCCAAAACTTCCAAATCTCCAAGACTTGTATATTTCTTTGATTGTACTATATGAAAATAATCTTTAATTTTAGCGTATTTATCTCTGTCTTTTAAATATCTGAGCGTACCTTCCGAAGCATAAACCGGAATTTCATTTTTTCTTACAAAGACTTCAAGACCTGATATATGGTCGCTATGTTCATGTGTCAAAAATATTCCTGAAATATCTTTTCCGCAAAGCCCCAATTCGTTCAGTCTTGTCTCTATTTTTTTATTTGAAATACCTGCATCCACCAGAATATGGGTATTCTCACTGCCTATATAAGTGGAATTTCCGTCACTTCCGCTTGCCAAGCTAACCAGTCTCAAAGTATCACCTCAAAGCCTCTCTAATGTTTTTCTCCAAATCAGACCTGGATCCGTTATTTTGTATAATTTTATCTGCAATAGACTCAAACTCCGACTCTTTCGGCTGCTTTTCGATTATCTGCTCAATTCTCTCTTTCTCAAGCCCTCTTGATAATATAAGTCTCTCTGTTCTGATTTCAATATCTGTATACAGATACCAAATCTCATCATAGATATCTTTATTATCAGGCATAAGTGCCTGCTCCACCACATTCAATCTGTTTTCTAAAAGTCGGTTTCTGATTTCTTCATATACCAGCGGATGTATTATACTGTTTACCAGCTTTAATTTTTCTTTATCATAGTAAAGTATATCACCTAATTTTTTTCTATCAATGTTTTTTTTATCATCCAGTATGATATCCCCAAAAACAGACCTAAGGGCAGTGTAACCTGCCCTGTCTTTTTCATATAAAAAATGTGCCACTTTATCGGCTTCTATGATATTTGCAGAATACTCTTCTCTAAGTATATTCAAGGCTTCACTTTTTCCTGAGCCTATACCTCCCAAAAGCAAAATATTCATTATTTTGCCTCCAACCAGGTTTTTCCTATATGAGCATCCACTTCAAGCGGAACTTTAAGGCTTACCGCCTCTCTCATCGCCTTTTCTACAAGTTCTGAAACTTTTGCCGCCTCATCTTCTTTTACTTCCACCAAAAGCTCATCGTGGATTTGTAATACAATTCTTGCATCAAATCCGCTCTTTTCAAGTGCCTCGTCCACTTTCAGCATGGATATTTTCATAATATCCGCAGCACTTCCCTGTATAGGAGAATTCATTGCAACTCTGTCACCGAATGATCTGGTCATAAAGTTTGAACTCTTTATCTCAGGTATCGGTCTGATTCTGCCAAACATTGTCTTTACATAGCCTTTTTCTTTGGCATCCGCCACCTGTTTATCCAAAAACTTCTTTACACCGCCATATATCTTAAAATAATTGTTTATATAATCCAGTGCTTCTTTTCTGGATATACTTAAATCTTCAGAAAGTCCGAATGCGGAAATACCGTATACCACTCCGAAATTTACGGCCTTGGCATTTCTTCTAAGCTCCGGTGTCACCTCCTCAAGCGGCACATGGAAAACCTGTGATGCCGTAGCCGCATGAATATCCGCTGCAGAGTGATAGCTTTCTATAAGTTTTTCATCCCCTGAAAGTGAAGCCAAAACTCTAAGCTCTATTTGTGAGTAGTCGGCGTCCACAAATACATAGCCTTCCTTCGGTACAAATATATCTCTTATCTTACTTCCCATCTCGGTTCTTACCGGAATATTTTGCAGGTTCGGATCCGTAGATGAAATACGTCCTGTAGCGGTAATTGTCTGATTGAAGGTACCATGTATTCTGCCGTCTTCTCTTATATATCCCGCAAGTCCTGTAGCATAGGTCGAATTAAGCTTTGTAAGCTGACGGTATTCAAGTATATCTCTTATTATTTCATGCTCAGGCGCAAGCTTTTCAAGTACATCCGCTGCAGTGGAGTAACCTGTCTTTGTCTTTTTTCCGCCTGAAAGCTTGAGTTTTTCAAAAAGTATCTCTCCAAGCTGTTTTGGAGAATTTATATTAAAGCTTTCTCCTGCTTTTGTTGTTATGCTTTCTTCAAGCTTTGCTATTTTTTCAAGCAAGGTATCAGCATATCTTTTCAGCCTTTCTTCATCCACTCTTACTCCGGTGTTTTCCATCTTCGCAAGTGAATATATCAAAGGCATTTCCACATTTTTATAAAGCTCTGTAAGTTCCAAACTTTCAAGCTTTGCTAAAATATTTTCTCCGGAATGAAGTGCCACATAGCTTTCTGTAGCAAAATAATTTATTGCCTTTTCATCGTTAAATCTCAAAACTTCATTGAGCTTAGCCTTGCCTATCATCTCAGTCTTTGAAGAGCAGGCACTTCCCATATAATCTCTTGCAATATCCTCAACAAAATAGCTGTCTTTTAAAGGATTTATAAGATATGCCGCCACTGAAATATCATAGAAGTTCTTTGCAGCCTTCATATCTTTTACAAGCTTTATAAGAGGCTTTAATGAAAGTGTATACTTTCTTGCATCCAAACGGATAATCTCCTCAAGTATATCCGCAATATTTTCCAAATCCTTTATGATATAGGATTTATTTTCCAAGGTAATTGATATGGCATAAAGCGAATTTACATGATAGCTCTTTATAGCTGTCTCTTCCAGGCATACGGAAATACCGAATTCTTTTGAATCTTTCAGCTCATTGTAAAGGCTCTCCCATGCATCCTGTTTGTCAATTACAGTTGTATCAAGTTCTATACTCGCTTCCATCTCTACATTTTCATATCTTTTAAGGAATGATTTAAACTCAAGTTTATTTATCCATTCAAGACTCTCTTTGGTATAGAGATTTCCAACTTCCATATCCGAAATATCGGTTTCTATTGGAGCGTCGGTCACTATAGTAACAAGCATCTTTGAAAATTTTGCATCCTCTATATGCTCACTAAGTGCTTTTGAAGCTCTTGGCGGCTTTAATTCATCCACATGCTCAATTGCATTTTCTATGGAATGATATTCCTGTATGATTTTTGTAGCCGTCTTTTCTCCTATGGAAGGGACTCCGGGCACATTATCGGAGGTATCTCCCATAAGAGCCTTTACATCTATAAACTCCTTCGGTGTAACACCATATTCATTCATTACATCCTCAGGAAGGTAATCATGAACTGTTGTAACACCCTTTGAAGTCTTTGGAATCCTTATCTTTATATGTTTATCGGACAACTGCAAAAGATCTCTGTCACCTGATATTACACTTACAAAAACTTCATCGCTTTGATATCTCTTTGCAATGGTTCCTATAATATCATCAGCCTCATACCCTTCCTTGGTAAGTATAGGTATATTCATTGATGAAAGCACATCCTTTATAAGCGGAACCTGCTCTCTGAGTTCATCAGGCATTGACTTTCTTGTGCCTTTGTATTCCGCATATGCCTTATGTCTAAATGTCGGGGCAGACAAGTCAAAAGCGACTGCTATATAATCAGCCGCCTCCTCGTCCAAAATCTTGAACATGATATTTAAAAAACCGTAAACCGCATTGGTATGCAATCCCTGTGAGTTTGAAAGCTCAGGAACTCCGTAAAATGCTCTGTTTAAAATACTATGTCCGTCTATCAGAACTAATTTCTTCATATATCTCCTACTAAAAGAACCAAATTCGTAATTGCATCATGGCAATAATAAACACTCCGAAAAACATCAGTGTATTTATGGAATACTTAAGCACCCTACCTATAAATAATATAAAAATCTTCTGGTAGGCCTCTCTTATATGGCTGTTTAGAGCTGCAGTCAGATTGTAATCGATATCTTCACCATCCGACTTATCCAGGCCCACATCAACAATATAATAGATTTCCAGCTCATCCATACATGCTTTGCAACCCCTTACATGTTGCAAAAAATCCCTTGTTTCTTCAATTGAAAGCTCATCATGTATAAAGGGTATGATGAGCTTTCTGGCTTCTCTGCAAGTCATTTTATGACATTTCCTTAACCCTTTGTGAAACGTTCTCTTTGAAATTTATAACATCATGATCGTATTCGGTATCCATAAGTGATGATGTTATTATAAAGTCCGCACTGGATTTGTTTATAGCCATAGGTACATCATATACCTGAACTATACGAAGCAGTGCCTTCACATCAGGGTCATGAGGTGCCGCAGTAAGCGGATCGGTAAAGAATATAACAAAGTCAATCTTTCCCTCCACTATTCTTGCACCTATCTGCTGGTCTCCACCAAGGGGACCTGAATTGTATCCCTTTACGGTAAGACCTGTTTTTTCGGTTATAAGTCTGGCTGTAGTTCCTGTTCCGTATAATTTATGCTTTGCCAAAACATCCTTATGTTCTTCACACCAGTTTATAATATCAGGCTTTTTGCCGTCATGTGCAATCAATGCAATATTTTTCTCTTTTGGTATCGTAAGTGTTACTTTATCTATATTATTCATAATATCTCCATTCTTTAGAACGGTTTTCCACACTCAGGACAGAATTTCGGCGGATTGCTCGGATCATTTGGAGTATATCCGCAAGCTGAGCAATGAATTGAAGCTGCCACAGGCTTTGGCTCTCCGCATTCGGAGCAAAACTTTCCGGTATTGTTTCCATGTCCGTGACTGCAGGTCCATGTAGTTGCCGCCTGCTGAGTACTGCCCTGCTGAGATACTACGTTTTGCTGCATGGTATTTGCCTGCCCGGCCTGATTCATCTGCTGCCTTACCTGCTCATCTGCAGCCATCTGATAGAGCTGATTTGCATTTATTCCGCCCATCTGGGCTGCCATATTCATGCCCGCAAATCCCATCATTGCACCGCCTGAATTTTTTGCCGCATCTCTCATAGCATCAGCCTGAGCCAAAGTAAGGTTTGCGGCTGCCATAGATGCCTTCTGGAATACAGCTGTTCTTTGGAGCTGCTTTATGAGATCCTCATCTTCCGGTGGAATGGATATTCCGCTTATTGCAAATGAAACAATTTCAATTCCCAGTCTGTCACCCCATTCACTTGACATTATACTGTTAAGTTCATCTGAGAGTTCCTTTGTATGATTTGGAATATCACTGTATCTGGATCCTATTCCTGAAAGTCTTCCGAATGCCGGCTGAAGTGAATTCAAAAGATCTGCAGTCATCTGCTGTAAAATCAGTCCGTCAAGTCTATAATCACCGTCTACATTTCCTGATACATTTTGATAAAAAAGCAGAGGGTCCACGACTTTAAAAGAGTAACTGCCATGACATCTGATTTTTGAATCGATATCAAGTCCGATATTTGAATCAACTATTCTGTATGGTATCGGTGAAGTTGTACCGAATTTAAATCCGGGTATCTCTTTTGTATTCACATAGTAAACTCTGCTGTCTCCTGTAGCTCCACCGCCAAATGCAAGTCTGTTCTTAAACTGTTCCCAGGTTCTTTTAACTGTCTCTTTCAGATTACCTGCAAAAATCGTAGGCTCTTCAGTGTTGCTGTAAACATATTTTCCGGTTTCCGCACAGACATCCTTTATTCTTCCGTTTTCCACAACTATCATACACTGTCCGTCTGCCACTGCAATGATGGAACCGTCTGTAATAACATTATTTGTGGATTTATTATTTGAACCTCTTTGGTCCACTCTTTTCTTACCCTTTGTTACAATTATATCCCCTTCCAGCGAATCTTCATAGAAATAGTCTCTCCATGAATCTGCCAGTACGCCACCTGCGGCACCGCTTATAGCTGAAATAAGTCCCATAGATTCTAACCTCCTGTTACGCTTAATCTTTGAAGCAATAATAATGTAATTATATCAATTTTTTACAATCAATACCAGTAAATCAATTCTTAAATATTTATAATCAAATAAAATTCACATACAACAGTAAAAAGAGGGTGTACAAATCTAAAAATTAGTATAAAATATAAGAAAAAGAAAAAGGAGATTCACATGAAAGTAATCGATACAAAAAATGCGCCGGGTGCAATAGGACCATATTCACAGGGATTTATCACAAACGGACTTGTTTTCACATCAGGACAGATTCCTGTAAATCCTGCTAACGGTGAGGTTCCTGAGGGAATCACAGCACAGACAGAGCAGAGCTGCAAGAATGTAGCCGCTATCTTGGAGGCTGCAGGTTCAGGAATGGACAAGGTTGTAAAGACAACATGTTTCCTTGCAGATATCGCTGATTTCGCTGCATTCAATGAAGTATATGCAAAGTATTTCACATCAAAGCCTGCAAGAAGCTGCTTCGCTGTAAGAGACCTTCCAAAGGGAGTTCTTTGCGAAATCGAGTGCATCGCTGAGGCATAAAATAAAATATTTTAATTATAAATCGGCTCTTTCTTGTGAAGAGTCGATTTTTTTATAAATTTTAACTCCTTTTTTGCGAATAATTCTCACTAAATATTGTCTTTTATACAGCTTATATTGTATAATAAAGCTAGGTTTCTGTGAGCTTTGTATTTGAACTTTTATTCACAGATATATAATCGATTTTATAGGAGGTTTACCTGATGGCAAACTCAACCAAAAATACTGCATGGCAGCAGATTCAAAACGGAGTTTATGATACTCAAAAGCTTTTGGCTGCTCAAGAGTATAACTTGTCAATGATTAAGGCAAAACAGACATTGGAAATCATAATAAAGCAGCTCAGCGGTCGTGATGATGATGATGAGCAGAGTATTACCGATATTATAGATTCTTTATATACAAGTAATGTTATTTCCTATGACTCATTTGAACATTATCATAAAATTCGTTCCATAGGAAATAAAGCGATACTTGAAAATAATAATGAGGAATTTAATGCAACTTTTGCATGTCAATTACTCTCTGAGGAAGTACAGACATTTATAAATGAGTACGCTCCAAGAAAAACCCGCGTATCACCTGTGGTTACACCTATCAGAAATGATAATTCTCAAAGAAAAACAAGCGGTACCAGTACTGAAGGTACTCAAAAAAGAAGAGTTGTAAAAAAATCTTCAAAGAACAAGAAAAAGCCTACAGTTAATACTGCAGACTTGACCAAGGTGATTATAGGATTTGTAATCCTTATTGTTTTGATTTTACTGTTCAGATCACTTGTTCCTTCAAAGAAGAAGACCAATACAACAAATACTACAACTACTACTGCAATTTCATCAGACAGTACCGATACTTCAGAGACAAGTGCTGAGACTGCACCTGAGACTGCTGCAAGTGTTAAGTATGTTACAACTGCAAAGTTAAACGTTCGTTCTTCACCAAGCCGTGACGGCGACATACTTGCAACTTTAAATGTAGGTGTAAGTGTGGATTATGCGGGAGAACATGATGCAAACTGGTCCATTATCAATTATAACGGCGGACAGGCTTATGTAGCTACAGCTTATATTAAGCCGGCACAGTAAAACATCAGTAATAAATATAATTAAATAAATATTTCAAAATGAGGGTGCGACTTAAAACCAAGTTACACCCTCACTTTTTATTAAAAATAAAAGTCTCCGCTTTTTCCTCCGGTTTTCTCTAAAAGATGAATATCGCTTATAAGCATTCGCTTATCAATGGCTTTACACATATCATATACGGTAAGCAGTGCAATATTTACTCCCATCAATGCTTCCATCTCCACACCTGTCTGACCTGTAGTCTTTGCTTTTGAGAATACGATTATATCATTCCCTTCAATTTCAAAGGTTATCTTTGAGCTTGTAAGGTTTATATTATGGCACATGGGAATAAGCTCTGAAGTCCTTTTTTGTCCCATAATGCCTGCAACCTGAGCTACCGTAAGTACATCACCCTTTTTTATCTTTTTACCCGTTACCGCCTGCATGGCTTCATCACAAAGAGTAATTCTGCCTGTTGCAATCGCAACTCTGTTTGTAATATCTTTATCTGAAACATCTACCATTACCGCATTTTTATTTTCATCAAAATGTGTAAATTCCATATACTCTCCAATCTATTTCAAAAATAAAATATTTTCCTCATCTATCTGAAGGAAATCAGGTAAACCATTGCTATCAAGCTTTTCTTTAATATCTTTTTGTACAAGCCAGGTAATATCTTCAGTCCCTTTTGTATAAAGGTAATAATTATCCTCAAAGGGCAGCTTTGCCTTACTTTTTAGATTAAATTCTATAAAATTTCCGCTTGCCTCTCCCCATACAGGCATGAACTCATGTGCTCTGATACCGATGGCATTTATTCCCTTCGGCAATTCTTTAGTAAATTTAAATTTTATTCCCCAATCTATAGCCTCTATTGTATTATCTGAAATATATTTTATATCGGAAATATTTTTACAGCCTGTCAGTATTGCCGCCGTTTTGGTCTTAGGGAACTTAAAAATATCCTTCGTATTGCCGATATTTGAAATTTTACCCGCATCAATGACCATCATACTGTCACAAAGCCTGTATACCTCATCTCTTGAGTGTGAAACGAATATTGCACTGCCCTCAAAGTCTTCCAAGATCTGTGCTATCTCTTCCTGTATATGGTCTCTAAGATAAATATCAAGCGCTGAAAATGCCTCATCAAACAGTAATGCTTTCGGCTTTCTGATAAGTATCCTTGCCATTGCAACCCTTGCCGCCTGACCTCCGCTTATCTTGTTCGGTTTTGAATCCTTTATCTTTGTGAGTTCAAACTTCTCAAGAAACTTGTCCGCATCAGCTCTCTCAGACTTACTAAGACCTATAACAATATTTTCATACACTGTAAGATTCGGAAAAAGTGCATAATTTTGAAAACAATATCCTATATGCCTGTCCTTAGGTTTTATATCTATTTTTTTCTCTGAATCAAAAAGCAGCTGATCATCAAGCTTTATATAGCCCTTATCAGGCTTTTCAATACCTGCAAGCATTTTTAAAATCATACTTTTCCCGGCTCCCGAGCCGCCAAGTATTCCTATTCTGTTACTTTCAAGCTTACATTCTATATCTAAAGTAAAATTGTTAAGTTTCTTTTTTATATTTAATTCAAGCATACTACCTCTGCATATACTCCATCAAAAGCATTATTAAAAAGGCTATCAAAAGCACTATAAAAACCCATATTCCGGCTTCAAGATAGCTCTGATTTTGTACAAGATAAGCTATCTGTTGCGATATTGTGGCTGTTTTTCCGGATATATTACCGGCAAGCATGGATGTCGCACCATACTCTCCTATCGCTCTTGCAAAACTTAAAATCGCACCTGAAAAAAGTGACGGCGATGTTATAGGGCATACCACTTTAAAGAAGATCTGAAACTCCGACAGTCCCAAAGTTCTTCCGGCATATATTAGATTCTTATCCAGCTGTAAAAAAGCCGACTTGGCATTCTTATACATTAACGGAAAAGCTATAATAAATGCCGCCAGAACACAGCCGATAAAGCTTTGTACTATTTTTATATGAAAATTGCTGTATAAAAATATGCCTACCGGTCTCCTTCTACTGAATATAAGAAGCAGAAAAAAGCCCACTACGGTAGGTGGAAGTACCATAGGCAATGTAAGTATACTGTCAAATATCGCCATTATTCTTTTGTTCATATAAAGACTTACGTAGGCAAGTCCCACACCAAGGAAAAAACATATTATTGTAGAAAGAAGCCCTATTTTTAGGGTTATAAAAAAAGGGCTCCAGTCTAAATGTGATAAAACATTACTCATATAAATATTTTTCAAATACCTTCTTTACATCATCAGACTTCAAGTAATCATAGAACTTGTCAGCTTCTGCACTTATCTTCTCATCAGCCTCGTCATTATTTACTCTTGCTATAGGATATGTAATCTTTCCGCTAAGATTCTCATCTACCTTTTCAATAATCTGAACATCGTCTTTTCCGTAAGTATCTGTAACATATACAAATCCTACTTCACCAAATCCCTCTACAACAGATAAAAGAGTCTTTGTAACATTTGAGTTTTCAATTACTTCAAGTCCAAGCTTTTCCTGAAGTTCGGCACCTGTGCTCTCCTTGCTTATACCAAGATCGGGATAAGCCTTTGAAAGTGCCTCTCTTGCATATGCACCTGCAGGAACTGTACTCTCACCGATTGATATTGACTTGGCATCCTTTATATTTGCAATACCTGTAACCTTTGTATCTGAACCCTTAGGTGCTACTATACAAAGTTTATTGTGAAGAAGATCCACATCGGTGCCTTCTTTTATAAATCCTTCTTCTTTCAGCTTCTCAACCTGCTTCTTACCGGCACTGAAGAATATATCGCATGCGAATCCTTCCTCAATCTGAGTCTGAAGCTTACCTGATGAATCTGTATTTAAAGCAATCTTTACATCAGGATTTGCCTTGTTGTACTCTGAGATTATCTCTTCCATTGCTTCTTTTAATGATGCCGCCGCAAATACATTGATTGCAGATGCATCACCTTTACTCTCTGCCTTGGTTGTTTCTTCAGCCTTTGTCTCTGCCACTGTAGTAGTCTCTGCCGCTGTTGTAGTCTCAGGCGCTGTGGTTTCTGCAGCCTTTTGTCCTCCACAGCCTACTAATGTCAATGCTGCAACCACACCCAATACTTTACAAATATTCTTTAATCTCATAATTTCTCCCTTTTGTCTTTAATTTGTCTCTCTACCGCTTAATATTCCAAGTCCATGCTTTAGCGGTGTTAATATATATTCAATGTTCTCTTTACAGGCTTTCGGACTGCCCGGCAGATTTATTATCAGAGTATCTCCTCTTATACCGGCGGTTTGACGACTCAGCATAGCCTTTGGTGTTATTGTAAGTGAATAACTTCTAAGTGCCTCTCCTATACCCGGTACTTCTCTTTCCACAACCTGCTTGGTTGCTTCAGGAGTAACATCTCTTTTTGAAAATCCTGTACCGCCTGTAGTAAATACCAGATCCACCTGTCTTTGATCACTGAAGTGCAACAGTTTTTTTACTATTTGACTCTTCTCATCCGGAACTATAATATAATCAACTACTTCCATTCCGGCAGCTTCCACCAGCTCCTTTATAACAGGACCTGATTTATCCTCATATTCCCCCTTAGAAGCTCTGTCAGAAACGGTAATTATACCCACTCTGTACGGACCTTCTTCTTTTTCAATAACTTTTATTTTCTCTCCCTTTTGTACGACTCCCCCTTTTAACACTTCTGCAAATATACCTTCTCTCGGCATAATGCAGTCGCCCATTTTTTTATATATATTGCAGTGGCTGTGACACTCCTTGCCTATCTGTGTGACTCTAAGTTTTGCCTCTCCTATTTCAAGGACAGTTCCCACAGGCAGACTTCTAAGGTCTACACCCCCTACAATTATATTCTCACCGAATGCTCCGAAGTCCACTTCGGCACCTTTTTTTCTGAAAGCATCGATTTTTTCAAATGCCAACAGACTCACCTGTCTATGCCATTTACCCGCATGTGCATCTCCCTTGATGCCCCAGTCTTCTTTTAATATAATTTTTTCTACTTCTTTTTTCTCAGTACCTTTTTTCTCACTGATACATACCGCTAAAACTTCTATATTATTCTCCATTAACCACCTATTTCTACCATATCTTTCATTTCACTGATCTTTGACAAGTCTTCAAAAGCATGAGCTTCGGGCTTTCCTGATATACATTCTCTGATTTTTTCTTTTAATATATTGTGCTTTTCTTCAGGTCCGATTGTGGTATTTTTTAAAATATCCTTTACATCAATATTTGATTCATAACAAAGACATGGTTTTAATTTACCTGTAGATGTAAATCTGATTCTGTTGCAGGAGTCACAAAATTTTCCGTGAATTGCACTGATAAAACCTATAGAACCCGTAAATCCTTCAAGCTTTATATACTTTGCCGGACCGTTCCCATGTCTTTTATTATCCTCTGTAACAATGTATCTTTCTTTTATTCTTTCAAGAATCTCTACATTGCTTACCCCTGTTGATTCCTTGCCATGACCTATAGGCATCATCTCTATAAATCTGATGTTTAATCTGTCATTCTTAGCAAGCTCTATAATATCAAAGAGCTCATCATCATTTACACCCTTTTGTATTACCGTATTTATCTTCGTACTTATTCCTGCATCTATAGCTTCTTTTATACCTGCCATTACATCATTTAATGCATCAACACCGGCAATTTTTTTAAATTTATCTCTGTCAAGAGTATCCAGACTTATATTTACACTTGAAAGTCCTGATTTCTTTAAATCTTTTGCAAGTTTTTCAAGGTAAAACCCGTTTGTTGTCATTGTAATGTCTTTTATATTATCCAAGGTATGAAGCTTTTTTATAAAATCAACTATACCCTCTCTTATAAGAGGCTCTCCACCTGTAATCTTATACTTTGTAATACCGCATTCGCTTGCCGCAAATGCAACTTCATATATTTCATCCAGGCTTAGAGTCTCTTCCACTTTTTTAGTTTCAGGCATACAATATGTGCATCTGAAATTGCATCTGTTGGTAACGGAGATTCTCATATAGTCAATTTTTCTATTGTAACAATCTCTCATATTTATTCTTAAACAAGTTCAATAAGTACTTCTATTCTTCCGCCGCAAACCATACCTTCAATGCTCGCTTCATCATCCGTAAGGTCGACGTGTAGTAAATAAGGCTTTATAATCTCTTCGCCTTTTAATATCTCATCAACCTTTACCATAATGTCATGCTCGGCTTTTCCTCCACCGATAGTTCCGATAAAGCTGCCGTCCTTTAAAAACAGCGCCTTTGCCCCCACGCCTCTCGGTGCGGAACCTTTTTTACCTACTATAGTGGCCATGACCATTCTTTCATTGCTCTCTTCAATCTTTTCAAGCATTCCGTCTACATATCCGACATTTTTAGTCTTGGCATTCTTTACAGATATAATCTCGGCAAGTATTGAAATAGATATTTCCGCCGGAGTTTCAGACTTTATATCAAGTCCTATCGGGGTATAAATTTCCTCAATCTTTTCCTCAGGATATCCCTCACTTCTGATAGCATCAAGTACAAATCCGACTCTTCTCTTAGCTCCCATAAGTCCTACATAGGCATAAGGCTTCTTTAGAATCTCTCTGATGCATTCTTTATCCCACTGATGGCCTCTTGTCACCACTACATAGTATGTATCGTAATCCGAATTAAACTTTGCAAGTGCCGGTGAAAAGTCCTCACAGTAAACTCTGTCTGCCCCTGCATCTCTTGCTTTATCGGCAAACTCTTCTCTGTCTTCAACAACGATCATCTCACATCCGATCATCTGTCCCATTTTTATCAACGCTATGCTCGTATGTCCTGCACCACATATTACTATTTTACTTACATTACATATATGTTCCACATATACTCTGTTTCCGTCTATTTCCGTAATTCCCGGCTTGGTCATATCCTTAATTTCATCAAAATTATCTTTAAAGAAACTTGTATCGGGGCTTATCCATACAAGCTCACCTTCTCTTATAACAGCCTTGCTGCCATAGTCTTTATCGCCCAATGATGTAAATACAAATGTTCTTAATCCTTTTTTCTTTGACTCATCTATTATTTTGTATAATTCCTTGTCCATATCCTCGCTCCTTCTTAATTTATGACATTCCAAATGAACAATTCGGGAATATACACACAGGACAGTGCATGCAATATCCGCCTACTCCCAGACTGTCAATATCAGACTTTTCCACCTTTTCCCCTGCCATAATTCTCGGCAATACAATATCAAATATTGTTTTCTTCTCATACATTACACAACCGGGAAGTCCCATAAAGGTTACATTTTCATTCTCCCCTCCATAGGCAAGCATAAACATAGCTCCCGGCAGTACAGGAGCACCGTAAGTAATAACCCTGCTTGCATTCTGTCCTATAGCATAAGGTGTCTTATCATCAGGGTCCACACTCATTCCGCCTGTACAAAGTACAATATCCACGCCTGCAGCCATGACCTTTTTGATGCACTCTATCTCCATCTCCACATCATCACTGCTTATCTCATGTGCTATAACTTCGGCACCATAGGCTTTCATCTTATTTATAACCACAGGTGTAAAGGTATCCTTAATTCTTCCATAGTAAACTTCATTACCTGTAGTCACTATTCCGACTTTCATCTGTTTGTACGGTAAAAGCTCAAAGAGAGGCTTGTCTCCTACAATTTCCTTTGCCTTTTCCATTTTTTCCTTTTCTATAATAAGCGGTATGACTCTCATACCTGCAAGATGCTGACCGGCTTTCACAGGAAAGTTGTCGTGTATACTTGCAATCATCATCTCACCAAGTGAGTTGAGCTTATTGATTCTTTCCTTATCTATCTTTAAGAGTCCGTCACACTCCGCAATCAACTCAACCTTACCCTCTTTGATATCAGGATCTCTTGTAAGATGTTCATTCTTACACATATCATAAAGCATAAGTGCCGCATCATTTTCATGCAGCATATTTTCATTTACTTCCCAGATATAGATGTGATCCTTGCCTACTGAAAGCAGTACTTCCACATCTTCTTCTCTTATAATATGACCTTTTCTGAATACCGGTCCTTTTTTCTCGCCTTTTATTATCTGTGTTATATCATGACAGAGCATATGCCCTACGGCATCTTTAGTATCTATAAGTCGCATATTTCCCCTTCTATATTCCGCAACGGTTTGAGCCAATCCGCTACACTGAAATTTTTAATTATATTAAAGCATTATACAATAAAATCAATAAAAGTGCCATGATTTATTTGAATACAAAATAAATCATGGCATCTGCAAAACTGTTTTAATTATAAAAACTTCTGATATGGTTTTCTCTCTAAGAATTTACCCTCAGGAGTATCTTTGATTTTGGCATTATCAACTATTTCACTACCTCTTAAGAATACTTTATCGATATGTCCGCTAAGAACTTTACCCTCAAGCGGTGCATAGTCACATTTTGAAACCTGAGTAGCGGCAGTAATCTTAGTCTGTGCCTTCGGATCTAATATGACGATATCGGCATCAAAACCTTCCTCTATGAATCCTTTTCTGTCATAAAGTCCGTAAAGTTTTGCAGGATTCTCACAAAGTACTTCACACATCTTTTCTACACTGATTCTACCTGCGGCAACACCTTCGGAGTACATCACAATACCTCTTGTCTCTACACCCGGCATTCCTCCCGGAATCTTTCTAAAATCTTCCATACCAAGTTTCTTTTGCTCGGATGTGAAAGAACAGTGATCTGTTGCCACAGTTTGAATTTCTCCGTCCGCAATAGCCTTCCAAAGCTCGTCAATATCAGACTGTTCTCTAAGCGGTGGCGCTATAACATACTTAGCTCCTTCAAATCCCGGTAACTCATACAGACTGTTGGTCATGGTAAGATACTGCGGACAAGTCTCCGCATATACCTTCTGTCCTCTTTCTCTGGCGGCTCTTATCTCATCAAGGCCTTCCTTACATGTCAGATGAACATCAATGATATCACTTCCTGCCACCTCAGCAAGGTGAAGTATTCTGTTAATAGCCTCCGCCTCAGCTGCAGCCGGTCTGGTCTTATAATGAGATGAAACTTTGTCCTGTAATCCTGCTTCCACAAATTCCTGCTGAAGCGCAAATATAAGTCCGGCATTCTCACAATGTACTCCGGTAATGGCTCCTACTTCCTTAAGTCTTTGCAGTACTTCAAAAGCCTCATTGTCATGCAGGAGAATGTCGTATGTCAGATAAATTTTAAAAGTGGTTACACCTCTGTCCATCATATCCTGACACTGACGCTTTGCCTCCTCATTCCAGTCACTGATTGACATATGTATTCCATAGTCACAGAATACTCCGTCTTCAGCCTTTTTAAGCCAATTGTCCATGCCTTCGTTAAGAGTTTCTCCCTTGTACTGGGTGCCGAAATCGATAATAGTTGTGGTTCCTCCGCTTATCGCAGCTCTTGTTCCCGAATAGAAATTATCACATGTTACCGTACCTGCCACATGCAAGTCAAAATGTGTATGTGCATCTATAAATCCCGGGAATATAAGCTTACCGGAAGCATCTACTATCTTTGTACCTTCATCAAGCTTAGCTGCTTCACCGTTTTTAAATATTTTACTTATTTTCTCATCTTCAATAAGTATGTCCGCATCAAAGCTTTCTTTGGAATTTACTATTTTTCCACCCTTAATAAAAACTCTATTCATATTATCTCCTTACATAGCAAAATATGCCACTTTTTAGGGTGGCATATCTTAACTATATCATATTTTATCTTAGTCTATATTATAGGAGCAAATACTCATATTCATTATAGATAGTGTCTATAAGTTCAGCATATCTATAATTGAGCTTGTCATTGCTCTCACCTATTCTATATACAAGATTTTGTCCGTCAATTCTTACCTTAACATCCTTGCTTCCCTTAATGATTACAAAACCGTCATTCTCTGAATCAAGCATGTCTTCTTCGCTTGCGAATAATGTAAGCTTATCCTTATATGGTGCAGAAGCGTATGGACAGAATGTCTCACAGTTACCGCACTCATTGCACATGTAATCCACATGAACTATCTGATGGCTACCCTTTACATTAACATATACATTAGCTCTGTTTGGACAAACCTCTGTACAATTCTCACAAATATAGTCACAAGCTAAACATCTATTGTCAGCCTTCTTCTCCTCTACCTCTTCAAGGATTCCTCTGTATGAGTATACCTTCTCGTCAGTAGTATCTGAAACCTTAAGCTCACCGATTGCATGATTTACGATAGCCTCGCAAACCTTCTTACTGTCGGCAATAGCCTTTACAATAACAGATGCGCCCTTAGCACCGTCACCTGCAGCATATACTCCCTTAACATTTGTCTCAAGAGTAACAGGATCAAGTACAGGAAGGTTCTTCTTGTCGATCTCAATACCGTTGCTTGTGTAGAAGTCACCTCTTACACTCTCACCGATTGATGCGATAAGTGTATCACATGGTAATTCAACAAGTTCATCTGTCTCCTTAACACCTCTTCTACCGCTTGCATCAGGCTCACCAAGTACGTTCTTAGCACATACAAGTTTTCCGCCCTTAAATGATTTTGGAGAAACAAGTGTAACGAACTCTACGCCGTCCTCAATTGCCTCGTTAAGTTCTTCCTCGTCAGCAGGCATATATCTTGCATTTCTTCTGTATGCAAGGTATACATTCTTAACTCCCGGAACTCTCTTAGCAGCTCTTGCAACGTCCATAGCTGTGTTTCCACCACCTACAACGATAACATTCTCGCCAAGATCCATCTTTCCTTCAGTCTTTTTGAAGTCCTCTAAGAAGTGAAGTGCATTGATTGCCTTTCCTTCTTCAAGCTCAAGCGGAAGCTCCTTATGTGCACCGATTGCAAGGATAACCTTATCAAAGCCTTCAGCCTTAAGTGCATTTATATCATCAATTCTCTTGTTTGTAACAAACCTTGCTCCGTAAGCCTTTGCAAGCTCTACGTCTCTTTGGATATCGTCAGCAGGAATTCTGAATCCCGGAATGATGTTTGCAACAACACCACCCATAGTATCTCTCTCATCAAATACAGTAACATCCACGCCTTCTCTTGCAAGGAAGAATGCAGCTGCGATACCTGCAGGACCGCCACCTACTACAGCAACCTTTAAGTTCTTCTTATCGGCACTCTTTAAAGTAGGTACAACCTTTTCAAATGCGTTCTGTGCAGCAATAAGCTTATTTCTTCTGATCTGCACATCTTCTTCATAGTGATTTCTTGTACAAGCACTCTGACATGTATGTGTACAGATATGACCTGTCATGAACGGAAGCGGGTTCTTATCCAAGATAACATTAAGAGCGTCTTCATACTTTCCTTCATTAACAAGAATTCCGTAAGTTGTAATATCCTGATTGATAGGACATCTGTTTACACAAGGTGCCATGTAGCAATCAAGGTAAGGAACCTTCTTGCTTGACTTTCTGTTTGGAAGCGGCTTAACAGGCTTAACATGATGCTTATCGCTTCTAACATCTGAAACAAGCTTCTCAAGAGCCTCTACATCAATTCCTGACCAAGCCTTAATCTCAGGCTTTTCAAGCTTTTCTGACATCTCAATAAATCTCTGATATCCGCCCGGTTTCAAGATAGTAGTAGCCACTGTTACAGGCCAGATTCCACTACCGACAACCTTATCTATATTGAAGTAATCACAACCGCCTGAATATGCAATTCTAAGCTTGCCGTTAAAGCTTCTTGAAAGATTTCTCGCAACAAGAAGTGAAAGCGGATAGAGTGACTTTCCTGACATGTACATTTCCTGTGACGGAAGCTCATTGTTCTTTACATCAACCGGGAATGTATTTGTAATCTTAACACCGAACTCAAGGTTCTTTGAAGAAGCGAGTGCCATAAGTCTTTCCAACATAGGAACTGCATCCGAGTACTGTAAATCCTCTTTAAAGTGAAGATCTGTAAACGCAATGTAGTCATATCCCATGCTGTCAAGCATCTCTCTTGCAACTTCATATCCAAGAAGAGTCGGGTTACATTTTACAAATGTATTCAATCCCTTTTCTGTAATAAGATATGATGCAATAGCCTCAATCTCCTGTGGAGGACATCCGTGCAATGTAGATACTGTTACGGAATTTACAATATCAGGAGTGATAGCATCAAGATCGGCCTTTGTAAACTTCTTGAACTTGCTTAAATTCTTCTCAAGATATTCCTTACACTCTTTGTATATCGGAGTCTCTGAAGCATCCATCATTCCGTTGATGAAATTATCAACCTTAGGAAGCTTAACGCCTTCAAGATCGTAACCTACCGAAATATTGAACTGGAAGCCGTCGCTGCCACCAAGATCCCATTCTTTTGAGATAACTTTAAGTGCAAACCAACCCTTGATGTACTCTTCAAAAGCTTCCTGAACTGTAAGCTCTGTTGACCACTCACAGTTGTAGCACTCATCCTCAGCTGTAATACATGGCTTAGCCACGCAAGCTGCAAGCTCTCTACCGTCCATCTTCTGAACTGTCTTAAGCTCGAAGAATCTTGCACCTGCATAATATCCTGCGATAATATTCTGTGCGAGCTGTGTATGAGGACCTGCTGCAGGACCTATCTGTGTCTCCAATTTTCTTCCGAAAATAGTGTAGAATTTATTCTTATCAGCCTTATAAGCTTTCTTTACTCCGTAACAAGAGCCTTCTTTTTCCTTCTCCTCAAGGAGTCTTTCCATGATCCTATTAAAAGGAATCGGTGTCATTATATCGCCCATTATGCATTTCCCCTTCCATTGATCTTATTTGCAAGCCTCATAGCGCCTTCTCTTACCTTAGCAAGTACTTCCTTTTCATCAATGTGAAGAAGCTCTCTATCTTTCATCAAGATATTTCCGTTTGCAATTGTAGTTCTGACATCTTTTCCACATACTCCGAACAACAGATGGCTGTTGATATTTGAAGCGGTCATAGGTGTATTAGGTGTATAATCAACAATGATAACATCCGCTGCCGCTCCCGGTTTTAACACTCCAAGTGGCTTCTTAAAGTATCTGTTTGCAATATTTGCATTGTACTCAAAGAGCATCTTCGGAACTTCGCTCCAAGCTGCATTAGGATCGCATAAATGGTGCTTATGAAGCACATTTGCAACCTTCCATGACTCTAAAACGTCATGTGTATAACCGTCACTTCCGAGTCCGCATACGATTCCTCTGTGAACGAGCTCCATTGTCGGAGGGCATCCGCATGCATTACCCATATTTGACTCAGGGTTATGTACTACACAAGTGTTTGTATCTCTGATGAGATCCATCTCGTGTGGGTTAATATAAATACAGTGTGCAAGCAATGACTTATCGCCAAGAACCTTCCAGTCATATAATCTGTCAACAATTCTTTGGTTGTGTACTTTCAAGCATGAATGCAAATCTTCAATACCTTCGGCTACGTGGATATGACATCCGATATCTTCCGGCTTTCTTGACATAGCGTATTCCATTGACTTGTCAGAAATTGTGAAGCTTGCATGCATTCCCATCATACCTGCAATCATGTCTGAATCGTCTTTTTTTGCATGATTTGCAAAATCAACGTTCTCCTTAACAGCAGCCTTCATCTTGTCTTCGCCATCACGATCAGATATCTCATAGCAAAGACAGCTTCTAACGCCTGTCTGTCTTGCAGCCTTTTCAATAGCAAAAAGGCTTCCCTCGATCTCACCGAAGCTTGCATGATGATCAAAAATAGTAGTAACACCGTTCTTGATACAATCAATGTAAGTGGTCATGGCAGAAAGATATGTGAGCTCATTGTCTAAATTTCTGTCTATTGTCCACCATAAGCCGTCCAGGATCTCCAAGAATCCATGTGGGTTGTAACCGTTGATGCTAAGGCCTCTTGCCATAGCTGAGTAAATATGCTCATGTGTGTTTATGAACGCCGGCATTATGAGCCCGCCCTTTGCATCCACGAAAGTTGCATCCGCATATTTTTCCTTCAAATCACGGTAGTTTCCAACCTCTAAAACTGTGTTGCCATCCAGTACTACAGACCCATCTTCAATCAATGGCTGTTCCTGATTTCCAGTAACTACCCTTCCATTACCAATTAGTAGCATTGTAAATCTCCTCTCTGAATTATGCAGTTTTAATTACAAAAACCTAATAATGTAGCTTGTATTTTAACATTTTTCTATAAGCTTTTCAATACTTATCTAATTATATTTTATTATTTCTAAAATATTTTAAGACAAACAGGTATGTATTAAAAAATATACACAAAACTCATATTTATTCTATTTTTTCCGCTTGACATTTATCTCTCATTTTGATATCATGACAAAGTAATTTTTTGCAGGTGTGGTTCAATGGTAGAACATCAGCCTTCCAAGCTGAATACGTGGGTTCGATTCCCATCACCTGCTTTTTTTGTGCTTTTCTTTAGGCACTTACTCTCTTTACATAATTGTAAAACATAAGTACAATATATTTGTACAATTCCTATAGAAAGGGGTGATACCTTGAGAATTGAAAGGATTAGTACCAATCAGATAAGATGTACACTGTCAAATGTGGATTTGGAAAACAGAAATTTAAATGTAGTTGAATTGGCCTACGGCAGTGACAATGCCAAGGCATTGTTTCAGGAAATGCTGAGCAAAGCCTCTTACGAGGTAGGATTTGATGCGGATGACTCTCCTCTGATGATAGAGGCGGTTCCGCTTTCAAACGAAAGCATTGTTATATATGTAACAAAAGTTGACGATCCGGATGAGCTGGATACGCGTTTTGCAAAGTTCTCTCCGACTATGGCTGATGATGTGTTTGCCTCTTTTGATATGAAGTTTAATAATCTTTTAGAGGGTGCGCTCGATCTTGATGAAACTGATAAGTCTGAAGAACAGGAAAGCTATTTAAGAGCATACTCTTTTGAAACTTTAGATGAACTTATAGAGGCCGCAAAGGCGGTAAAGATCTATTCAGGTGAAAACACTTTATATAAGGATGAGGTAAATAAACGCTTTATTCTGGTTCTAAAAAAGAATGAGAATAAAAAGGATTTCGCCTCGGCAGCAAATATTCTTTCAGAATACGGTGTGAAGCTTTCCGCTACCGCATTCAGTGAAGACTATTATAAAGAACATTTCAAAGTAATGGTCAAGGAAAATGCCATTTCACAGATATCAAAAATATAATATTTTGATTATTTTAAAGCGCTGATTCGTTCGGTGCTTTTTTATTTCGTATTTTTTTTAACAAAGTTCAAAATATTATTGATTTTTTCCAAATTGTTATGTATATTCTAATAAGGTTATTGTACTTCAAAGAGTACATGACTTTATATTTTGTATCAAGGGGAAAATACCTTTTCACCCGGGTTTCATGATAACAAAATAAATGAATTATAGAAAAGAGGATTATTATGGCAAATATTGATTTAACTCAGTATGGCATCACAGGCACTACAGAGATAGTACACAATCCATCTTATGATGAATTATTTGCAGCCGAGACAGATTCTGCATTATCAGGCTATGAAAAGGGACAGGTTAGTGAGCTTGGTGCCGTTAACGTATTAACAGGTATCTACACAGGTCGTTCCCCTAAAGATAAATTTATAGTTATGGATGAGAATTCAAAAGATACAGTTTGGTGGACATCTGCTGATTATGCAAATGACAACCATCCGCTTTCAGAGGATTCTTGGAAAGTTTTAAAGGACCTTGCAAAGAACGAGCTTTCAAACAAGAAGCTTTATGTAGTAGACGCTTTCTGTGGTGCAAACAAGGACACAAGAATGTCTGTTCGTTTCATCGTGGAAGTTGCTTGGCAGGCACATTTCGTTACAAATATGTTTATTAAGCCGACTGCCGAGGAGCTTGAGAACTTCAAACCTGACTTCGTAGTTTACAATGCTTCAAAAGCAAAGGTAGCCAACTACAAGGAGCTTGGTCTTAATTCAGAAACAGCTGTTGCTTTCAATATCACAAGCCGTGAGCAGGTTATTCTTAACACATGGTACGGCGGTGAGATGAAGAAAGGTATGTTCTCAATGATGAACTACTATCTTCCACTTAAGGGAATTGCTTCAATGCACTGTTCAGCAAATACAGATATGAACGGTGAGAATACAGCTATTTTCTTCGGTCTTTCAGGAACAGGTAAGACAACTCTTTCAACAGATCCTAAGAGACTTCTTATCGGTGATGATGAGCACGGTTGGGATGACAACGGTGTATTCAACTATGAGGGCGGATGCTATGCTAAGGTTATCAACCTTGACAAGGAGTCTGAGCCTGATATCTACAATGCTATCAGAAGAGATGCTCTTTTAGAGAACGTTACTCTTGATGAGAACGGTAAGATTGACTTTAATGACGGAAGCAAGACAGAGAACACAAGAGTTTCATATCCTATCGACCATATTGAGAATATAGTTAAGCCTATATCACACGGTCCTGCTGCAGAGAATGTAATCTTCCTTTCAGCAGATGCGTTCGGAGTACTTCCTCCTGTATCAATCCTTACACCTGAGCAGACACAGTACTACTTCCTCAGCGGATTTACAGCTAAGCTTGCAGGTACAGAGCGCGGTATCACAGAGCCTACACCTACATTCTCAGCTTGCTTCGGACAGGCATTCCTTGAGCTTCATCCTACAAAGTACGCTGAAGAGCTTGTAAAGAGAATGGAAAAGAATGGTTCAAAGGCTTATCTTGTAAATACTGGATGGAACGGAACAGGAAAAAGAATCTCTATCAAGGATACTCGTGGTATCATCGACGGAATCCTTAGCGGTGCTATCAAGAATGCTCCTACAAAGAAGATTCCTTACTTTGATTTTGAGGTTCCTACAGAGCTTGAGGGCGTTGATACAAAGATTCTTGACCCAAGAGATACATATGCAAATGTTGCCGATTGGGAAATCAAGGCAAAGGATCTTGCTTCAAGATTTGCAAAGAACTTCAAGAAGTATGAGACAAATGAGGCAGGTAAGGCTTTAGTAGCTGCCGGCCCAAAGGTAGACTAATACTTTAAAAGATTTATAAATTTTTAGAGGCTGTAGCAAGTGCTACAGCCCCTTTTTTATCTGAAAAGATTTTTCATAAATGCAAGATCTTCTTTTGCATATTCAGCTCTTTCTTCTTCTCTTATTACGCTGATATCCGGTTTTTCTTTTTTAATCCAGTCTTTAATGATATCATATCTCATAATACCTTCACCGAGCTTACATGCCACATGTCTGCCTTTATCAGGAAAAACTCCGTCTTTTAAATGAATAATTTTTGTTTCCTTTCCGAATGCATCTATACATTCTTTCCAAAGAGCCTCCTGTGAATACACTCTCTCCTTTGTAAGTACATTCAAAGGATCGAATATTATCTTTAATCTCTCACTATTCAATGTATTCAACATCTTAGCCGTACATTCTGCATTATAAAGCGTATGTGATGCCACAGGCTCCATTGCCACATAGGCATCATATTTATCGGCTTCATTTAAAACATCATCAAGTCTTTTTAGAAGCTTCGGAAAAAGTCTTACCTTGTTTTCCATATCCACTTCTCCGTAAGAACTTTCACTTCCTACATATAATGCTCCAAGGGGTTTGCTTATTTTAAGTGCCGCCACAAACTCATCTCTATGCTTTTCCCATACATCTTCATCATCTGTGGTAAAGTCGATATAGCTGCCCAAAACACTTATTTCCATTCCGCAAAAAGCATCTCTTATATATTCAATATCCTCCTGATTTACATCAATATTTCCGGTAATTCCCGGCAAAGATTTTTTTACAGCCAAATGAACAGCTTCAAACCCGTTTTCTCTAATCTTCTCTGCAAGAATTTTCGCATCATATTTTCCGTAGTCGTGAGCTCTTACACCAAATTTCAAATTTCCATCCTCCAAATAAAAAATCAAATAATTTCAACCATCATCCTTACAGCCGCTTTGCCTGCAATATGCTTATCTTCAGTTGCAGAGCTTACAAGTATTGAATCGTCAAAATCATCAATATCCTTTACTACAAATTCATCTCCTAAAGCAATCTTTTTTTCTTCAAGATATTCAATCAAATCTCTGTCATCTTCAACTTTATGAAGGCGACAGGAAATACCCCTTGATACCTCCGAGAGCTTTTTTAATTTATCGGTATCAGGATGATTTTCGTATATTTCATTTCCATGCGGACAGTGCATAGGTTTTTTCAAAAATTCATTCAGTCTGTCCTTTAGTCCGTTTGAAGTTACATATTCCAAAGCCTTTGCATCCTCGTGTACATCCTGCCATGAATAACCCAGATATTCCACCAAAAACAGCTCCCACAATCTATGTTTTGTAAGCAATGTTCTTGCTCTTATTTTGCCGCTCTCCGTCAAAAGAATCGACTTGTTCTCAGTATATACTTCACCCTCATCTACCAGTTTTTTTAACATCTCACTTACAGATGCAGCTTTTACCCCCAAAATCTCTGCAATCTTTTTATTTGTTGCAGTTTCCTTTTTTTCAATAAGCTCATAAATTGCTAATATATAATCATCTCTGCCGGTGTCTATCTTAGCCATATCATTTTCCCTTACTCTAAGTCCGTAATGTTTTCTTATATCATCACTTAATTTTTTACCTGTTTCAGTCAGAGAATATACACCTCTTTCTTTTGCACGATAAACATATCCCTTTTTTATCAGCTTGTCCAAAACATTTTTGAGCTTTCTGTCGGACCAGGCAATATGCTCTCTTATTGTACTGTATCCCAGTTCACCGAGTGCATTTTTCTTTCCTGTATGATTATCTATGTGTAAAATCAAAAGTTCTCTACTGAAACGATTTTTGTTTTTAATATATCTTATCATCTTAGTGATAATTCCGCCGGGATATACTGCAATGGTTATCATAAATGTTAAGCCTGAAACTACAGCACACATTCCCGACATGGATACATTAAATTTTACAGCAAGAAAATATCCAATGCAAGAATTAACTACTGCATATACAGCTGCCAAAAATATAGTTATTTTCAAATCCTTTGATATCAGATATGCACTTGCAGCCGGTGAAATAAAGAAAGCAATTGCAAGTATTGCACCTACAGATTCAAATGCCGAAACTGCGGTAAATGAAACCAATGCCATAAAAACATAATAAAGGCCTGTACCTGCAATACCTGCTACGCCTGCATATACAGGATCAAATGAACTTATTTTAAGTTTTCTATAAAATACCGCTATAAATGCTGCATTTATAAAAAGCACAAGACTCATCTGCACCAAAGCCTTGGGAAGACTGATACCAAGGAAATTTATTCTATGAAGCGGAGCAAGTATAATTTCTCCAATCAAAACCACCTCGGTATCCAAATGCACATTTCTTGCATATCTTGTAATAAGTATAACAGCTATCGAAAAAAACAATGGAAAAATTATACCTACAGAAGCATCTTCAGTCACTCTTTTACTTTTTATCAGCAACTCTATACAAACAGTCGTCAATACACCGAAAAGACTTGCTCCTATTATTAATAAAACACTCCCTATATCTTTAGTAACAAAATATCCTATAACTATTCCAAGAAGTACGGAATGTGAGATCGCATCGGAAACCATTGACAGTCTTCTTAACACTAAAAACACTCCCAAAACGGCACAGGCAAGTGAGGTTATTATAAGAATATACAAAGATTCAATCATTTCCCTGCCCTCATCTTCCTAATATTTAAAAGCATTCTCACAATACCTCTCGGTGCAAACAATACAGAAAAGAGTGCAATAACAGACATAATAAGTATTATGCTTGGTCCTGTAGAAAATCCCTTAACCGCACTGCTTATAAAAGTACCGAAAAATGCAGATACGGCTCCCGTTACCGCCGCAATCACCAAGACTTTCTCATAGCTATTACTCCATTGCAAACCTGTAACGGCAGGAGTTATAAGCATACTGCTTATAAGAATGGCACCCACCGCCTTTAGACCTGCAGCAATCAAAATCATTGTTATTATCATTATAAGAAGAGAGGTAAGTCTTGAATTTATCCCTATTGTATACGCATAAACCATATCAAATACATATACCTTTATCTCTTTGTAAAACAGTATAAACAGGGCAAGAGATATAATCGATACCGCAAGTATTATATAAACATCCTCTCTCAGTATATATGCCGCCTGTCCGAATATATAGCTTGCAAGCCCCGACTGCGAAGCTCCCTGATATTTCGGATTGCCCTGTATATAACTTTTTAATACCATACCCATACCGAACATTGCAGATAAAATTACCGCCATTGCAGTATCCGCTTCTATCTTGGAACCTTCCGAAATAATCTGAATCAGCATAAAAGCAACTATACCTGCCACTATTGCACCGAGCATTAAAATAACCGCACTTTTTCTTCCGGATATCATAAATGCCAAAATTATGCCGGGAAGTGATGCATGTCCTACAGCATCACCTATCAGACTTTGCCCCTTTAAAATACTTATCGTTCCGACTATACCTGTTGCCATGGCAAGCAGCATTGTTCCTATCGCAACCACAATAAACGAATATTGTGTAATAATACTTATATTCATAGCCTACTCCCCATATGTCGCATCTATATTCTCTTTTACAAAGGTTTCCTCGGTCCTTCCGCTTGCTATAAGCTGCTTATTAACCATAATTACATGATCGAAATATTCGCATAGGGTGTTTAAATCATGGTGTACAGCTATAATGGTCTTTCCCTCTTTTTTAAACTCCCTCATTGTTTCTATAATTATATTTTCTGTTTTCTTATCAACTCCTGCAAGCGGTTCATCCATAAAGTAAATAAGGGCATTCTGAGCAATTGCCCTTGCTATGAATACCCTTTGTTTTTGTCCACCTGAAAGTTCTGAAATCTGTCTGGATGCAAAATCTTCCATTTTCATTTTTTTCAATGCTTCCAAAGCTTTTTCTTTTTCAGAAGCATTTACTCTTTTAAATAAACCAAGTCCCGCATATCTACCCATTGTCACCACGTCAATCACTGTAGTAGGGAAATTCCAATTTACAGTAGTGGTTTGAGGTATATAAGCAATCTGCTTATATACCTCCTTGTAAGACTTACCCATAATACTTACTTTACCTGAAATAGGCTTCATAAGCCCCAGTATTCCCTTCATCAATGTGGATTTTCCGGCTCCGTTAGGTCCTATTATTGCAGTAATGCTTCCCTCATAGATATCAAGATCCATATCCCATATCACAGGAATATCTGTATATGCCATTGTAAAGTCTTCCAAATGTATCAATACTTTTTCCATATCAAACCTCAAAGGTACTATTTTAAATTATCGGTAATAAGTTTTACATTATGCTTATACATATCAATATATGTATCGCCGTCTTCTCCCTTCGGTGCCAATGAATCCGAGAACAACTCATTTCCTTCACCGCTTACAATCTTTACATCCGCTCCCTTTGCAGCCGCACCTTCTCTTAACTTTTCCATACGGGCAGGATCGGTTGTAGATTCCGCAAATATAGCTTTTATTTTATGTTCCACTATAAAATCTATGGTTTCCTGTATATCCTGATTTGCCACCTCCGATTCGGTACTTACACCTTGAGGTGCTTTTACTTCTATATCATATGCTCTTGAAAAATAATTAAATGCATCATGAGGTGTGATCAAATATCTGCTCTCCTTAGGTATTGAAGAAATATTCTCCTTTACATACTCATCAAGCTTTGTAAGTTCCTCCAAATACTTTGTCTTATTCTCTTCATATTGATCTTTATATTCGGGGTTCAGATTTTCAAGTGACTCACCTGCAGCTTCAACCGCCATTTTATAAAGTCCTATATCAAACCAGAAATGCGGATCTGTAATAACCTGGCCGTCTTCATCCATTGTTCCTATGCGATCTTTCGGAAAATTTCTGCTTACAGCCTCACCCTTGGCCTCAAGTGCTTCCACCATTTTCCCTTCAAAATGAAGGCCGTGATAAAGAGTAAGATCTGAAGAACTAAGTTTTGTATAGTCCTCAGGCTTTGCAACATATAGATGCGGGTCCTCTCCGGCAGGTATTATAAGCTCTACATTAACGGTGTCACCTGCAAGCTCTTCCACCATATCCTGTAAAAATGAAGTTGTAACGACTACATTCTTCTTATTCATGGTATCACTACCTGCTTTTGATGTTTCCTCCATTGACTTTGCCTCTGTATTTTGTGCAGTAGCCTGAGTATATGAAGTTTTTCCTCCCGAACATGCACAAAGTGATAAAGCCATTCCTGCGGCTGCAATAAGTATACTCAAATTTCTTTTAAACATATTATCCCTCCTAATAAATTAGGTTATTTTATTTTTATAATTAGGTTAACCTAACTATATTTTTATTTATACCTTATTTCATCCGGGAAATCAAGTGCAATACAGGATATTTTACAAATTTAATTTTTTAATTTAATTTTTCATGTTAATACAGATAATTACAATAAAATACTTTTCCGTAAATAATATTCCGTTATTCTTTAAAATTTATTCTGTTATTTTCGCCGAAATTCAAAATTAGTTACAATATAGTAAGATAAACTTAAGCCTAAAGGACTATATTTTCCACTAAAAATACTTTAGAATATAGTCATAACATTAAAAGATTTATTTCGCAGGATAACCTGCAGAATGGAGGAACATATGATAAGAAACCATATTAAAAAAGTGGCTTCAGTTGTTTTAACGGCTTCCATGATTCTTGGAATGGCCGGTGTGGCTTTTGCCAGAAACACAAAGACAGTTGTACAGAATGTAAAGATCAAAATAAATTACGATCTTGCACCGGGTATGAATTCCGGAAACATTGATGTAGACAGTGACAGTACAGGAGTTGACAGTGTAACAGTCTCTTCTATTACAAACACAGACTTCGGTAAGAAGCCGAAAGTTACTATAAAGGTAAAGCCTGATGAGGACTATACATTCAAGGGAACACCTTCAGGTAATGTTACACTTAGTGATGCTACCGGTAAGGGTGCTACAATCTCTAAAGTTTCTACAACAAGCGGAAACATGTCAATCACAGTAACTCTTCCAAAGACAAGTGCAGGCGATAGCGGTGCATTGGAAGTAAACGATATTTCATGGGGTGATAATGACAGTCCTGTAGTTACATGGGAAAGTGCAAATTACGCAAAGCAGTATGAAGTAAAGCTTTATCGTAACAATTCAATCAAGGATAATATCACAACATCAGGAACAAGCTATGACTTCCGCAGCAAAATCCGTGAGTACGGTAAGGGAAGCTATACTGTAAAGATTCGTGCAGCTGCAAGCAACGGTACTAAGGGTAACTGGACGGAGTCAGATGAATTTGATGTAGACGAAGATGTTTTAGCAAGCCTTGGCGGACAGACAAGTTCAAATGGCGGAAACGGTACAGGACCTAACGGTTCAAGTGCAGGTAACACAGGTGCTTGGTTAAAGGACAATGTAGGCTGGTGGTATATCAATGCCGACAGAACATATACAACAAACAACTGGCAGCAGATAGGCGGCAACTGGTACTATTTCGATAACAGAGGTTATATGGTGACCGGTTGGCTTAAGAGCCCATATTCAGGTAAGTGGTATTGGCTCAGCACAGAGGGTGGAAGCAACCTCGGTAAGATGCTTACAAATCAGTGGGTTGATAACAACCGCTACTATGTAGACGGAAGCGGTGTTTGGACACAGAGCAGATAAAAAATTTGAGGATGTCGCATTTGCGACACCCTCTTTTTTTATTCGAATAAAATTGCAAAACAGCAATAGAAATGACTGCCCTAGATCTAAAATTTAATAAATATATTGTCCAAAACAACCTTTAATCCAACTCCAATAACATAGATATAAGTTCTTGCCATCCGGTATAACGAGAACAAAAGCCTCTAGGATTACGACCGGTTTCCGTGAATCCGAATTTTCTATAAAGTGCAATCGCATTTGTATTTTCAGCAACCACCTCAAGTTCCAATTGCTTATAGCCGGCAGTTTTTGCACATTGAATACATGCCTTTGTTAATGCAGTGCCTATGCCTTTTCCATGATATGCTTTTTCAATACTTATCCCGAACTCTGCACGATGCTTTACCTTTTCTTTTAATCCGACAGCTGAAATTCCGGCTAAACCGACAATTCTATCATTAACAACCGAACAAATTTGTATCTCACAAGAGCTGTTTTCTTTATTTTCCAAAAATTCCTCTTTTTCCTCAATGCTAAAGTTTATTTCATCCGGATAAGAAAGAAGGAAGTCTGTTTCTTCACGGATAATTTTAGTATTCTCAAGCACTCCCTTGGCATCGGTAATTGTTGCATTCCTTATAATACAAACCATATTATTTTTAAGTTTTATGTTTTCATAATATTTCAATTCTTGCCATCCTCTCTAAGAAACTATACTTTTAAATGTATACCTTTCTTTTCTAAGTTTTCTATACATTCAGACAGATATTCACTATTATGCTCTTTGTAAATCGGGCTGTCTATAATTTCCTCTTCAAGATTATTGTACTTTTCTGCTGTTTTTCCTCTATAATTTTTATCCTTCCATTCCACAGAAACATTATATCCTCTTTTCTCCATCTCCTCCATAACCAATGAATGATATATGAATAAATGATATGGGGAATATGAAAACACATAGTCCACAGTTTTATGTTTCTTTTTCCATCCGTTGCCCCTTAGAGCACAACATTCCCTATGTTGTCCAAGCAGCTGATTTTTGGGTAATAAGCGGATAAGTTCTTCATGCCATAGTCTCATATTATTCTCCTGTTAATAAAGTTGATTTCTCTAAATATTCATTGGGGTATTTCTTCAGTAAAGTGTTAAGGTATTCAATTACAGTTTCCCTGTTATTTTCCCCTTCCATATATTCATTTAATATATCAAATAATTCTTCTTTTTCCATTATGCTTGCTTCTTTTTTGAAATATCCCCATATATGAAGAACGGCATTACTAAAATCTTTTTTACTCTCCTTCATATCTCTTGCTTCCTGTATTTTTTTGTTTACCCATAAAACATCCGGTTCTTTTTCCCTCAAATATGCCCTTATCTCCAGATATGCTTTATGAGATTTGCTTAGCACATAATATTTATTTTTTGCCCATAACTCTTCACATTCTTTTCTTATATCTTTATATCTCATATACACGCCTCTTTTAAAATATTCATATATACACTTTAGTATTTTATCTATAAATCCGATATTGTTTTCTTTTCATTCATAAAAAGATTACCCGTATCTACAGATAGTCTTTTTAAGCCTAATATCTATCAAACTTTTATCACTAAATCATTTAAGTAATTTTCCAAATCAGGTTTATTGCATAGCCTAATAAAACGACAATACATAAACTGATTAGATTTACTATATTATTAGACATCCATGAAAAACCCTTAATCGGCTTTTGATTATCATAGAATTTTTTATCACTAATAATGCCTTCTTTAGTCAAATATTTTCGTTGAAACAAAGCTCCTAAAATGCTGTCAATCAAAGTCCCTAAGAATGCTGTCAAAGTCACAAATGCAACCCCCTGATATCCGAACTGTGGAAAAGCAAGCCAAGCCGATAAAAATCCTCCTGCAAATCCTGCAAAAAATCCTACCCGGCTGACTCCGCCTGAAACACCTCGCTGAATACTTTTTCCGGTGATGATGCTAAAAACCTTTCCCTTACCGAGCACACCGATTTCTGAAGAAAAAGTATCTGCATTTGCTGCTGCAAAAACCACAAAACTCAGTAGAGAAAACACTATATTCTCCGGTGAAAAATATTTACAAAATACCAGTATACAAGCGGGCAAAGAATTGCATACAACCTGCTTCCATGTTCTGGCACCTCCGGATTCTTGAAATCGATCAGCTTCCAACTTTCGGTTATTCTTAATTTTGCTTACAATGCTTCCAAGAAAGTAAAAAGTATAAAGGCTCATAGCAATCCACACACCACCCAACAGATAAAGTGTTATTGCCGTCAAAATTGCAGCTATAACCCCATCGGGAGTCAACAATCTAAACTTAAGACTTAACAAAAGAACACCGGCAGAAAATATAAAGTAGACAAAAAAGAAGATATCTCCATAATAAAACGCCAAGGTCGCAAAAAGTGCCGAACCAAGAGGCAGAGTCAAATTATCTGAGCCTTTAGTTCCCGCAGCTTCAATAAATGCAGATAATAACCCGTTGCAAAGACCGATTATGTAAACCGTTCCAATTCCTATCCGCACAATATTCTTGGAATCTCCAATAGTTAAAATAGTTATAATTGTAACTGCAGTTGCCACGATAAAAACCGTCACACTTCCTGCCAAGGTTTTCGGTGCAAAAGAATATTGTCTTCTTCCCCCGAATTTTTTGCCGACTAATGCAGCCAAGCCATCACCATAAGCCATAATCAAGATTCCAATTATCGGAAAGATATTCCAACCTGTAGCAAAATGAACTGCCACCGCAACACAAAGGCTGATTGAATAGTATACCGTTCCCCAACTGTCATCCTGCCTTTCCATAGAGGAAATCAATTTATACTTTCGGCTCAATATATTAATAATGATAAACACCGCCGGAACGAATATTGCCGCTTTGACATCGGTAAAAAAAACAGAAATAAAAATCCAATTTCCTACCATAATATGAATGAATTTACGGCTTAGTTCACCTTGATTCTTCCTAAAAATAATTGTAGAAAAACCGATTACTAAAAAAATATATAAAAAAGAGAGTCCTATTAATAATATATCCATAGATTTCATATCCTAACTATCCGTTAATCTTTCATTTTTTGCATTTGCTTCATTATAGTTGAAATTCTCACTTTTAAATTTCTCAATATGGGCAGATACTGTTTTTAGTAAATCTCTCTTCCTATTGGAGTTCGTGTAACATCTTTTTGTAAAACAATTATAATTGTTTTTTCTCACCTCTTCTAAGATATCCTGATAATATACAGCCGCAGCTGTCACCGGAAAAACAGCATCTGAACTGAACATATACAAATGCTTATAAAATTCATCATAGTAATGCTTGGACAGCAGAGCCGTCTCTTCCCAAAGACTAACTATATTATCTTCTACCCTAAAATTTGATTTGAAAAACAAATGCCTTATTGATAAAGTACTCGGTAAAGCAGATAAATTTTCTAAATCTTTCCTTGTAACACTATATTTTTTCATAAAGGTTTGTGGGATATAGACTCTGTTTTGCTCCCTCAAATCTTCTCCAATATCTCTGAGAATATTGGTAATCTGCATGGCAATACCCAAAGATTCACAAATCGATTCATATTTTCCGTCAGCTTTATCGCCTCGAAGCATCGGTGCCAACATCAAGCCTACCGTACCTGCAACCTTTTTACAATACAGAATTAAATCTTCTTTATCCTCAATGATTTTAAAATTAATATCACTTCGCTGTCCGTCAATTTGCTCAAGCAATGCTTCAAGTGGAATTTTACGAATTCTAACGGCATTCTCAAATGCAAGCCACCAAGCATATTTTTTATAATGTTCTTCCTGTCTTCTCCCCTCATACAAGGACTTCACTTCTTCTTCCAAAGCATTTAAGAGTTGAAGCTTCATCACCTTACTATGAGATTTTGTATCCGCTAAATCATCGGCATATCGACAAAAAGCATATACCGCCGCCATATCCAAAAACTTTGCTCTCTCAATTTTACCAAAAGCCTCATAGAAACTTGAAGCACATTTTCTCATAATTGATTCCGCTACCTGATATGATGATTCTATATTCATGAGAAATCCGCTCCTTCCACATCAAGACGGAGTTCCTGTGCACATATTTTTCCACTCTGCATGACAATCGGTACACCTGCTCCCGGGTGAGTACTGCTGCCTGTAAAATACAAACCTTCGCAGGAAAGACATTTTGCCTGAGGTCTCAAATGATTGCTTTGCATCAAAGTAGGTTGCAATCCGAAAGTCGCACCTCGGTAGGCATTGAACGAAGTCATAAAATCTCGTGGTGTAAAATATCTCTCCGAGGAAATTTTATCTCTCAAATTTTTTAGTGCAGGTAACTTCTCCAAAGTTGAAATTGCCTGCTCTCTATAATAATTTACAGTTTCATCATCCCATTCATACTGTGATGCCACAACATCCGATACCGGAATAAGCAGGTAAAAAGAAGACTTGCCTTCAGGTGCCATCGAAGAATCCACATTTGAAGGAATGTGAAGATATACCGATGGCTCTTTAATCTTACTTCCATCAAAGATACTTTCCAAATTTGAATCCAAATCATTTGCGATTACAAAGGTATGTGCAGCAAGTTCAGGATAAACTCCTTCAACTCCCCAATAAAACACAAGGCAGGAGCAGGAATAATCCATAGCATCTATCTTAGCCGAATTATACTTACCCCTACAGGCATCATCACGAATCAGATGTTTCATCGCATAGGGGAAATCGGTATTACAAATCACATAATCAGACAGAATTTCTTTTCCTGAAACTGAAATCCCTTTCACCTTTTTATCTTTAGTAATAATTTCTTCTACAGGCATATCGTAATGAATCACTCCTCCAAGTTCTTCAAACAGTTTTGCCATTTGACTTGCCATCGTAAACATTCCACCCTTGATAAACCAAACTCCGTAAAGTAACTCAATCATCGGAATAATATTATATAAAGAAGGTCCTTTCTTTGGAGAAACTCCTATATAGAGTGTTTGGAAACTAAGCATCTGTTGAAGATCTTTATCAGGTATGAACTTTGACATCATTTGGTCGGCACTGTCAAAAGTTTTCAATTTCAGGGCATTCCAAAGAACCTTTGGATTATAAAAATCACTCCTGTGTCTAAAAGGTCTTGTGATAAAATGCTCCAAGGCAATCTGATAACGCTTGTAAATCGAACTGAGATAATCATAGAATCCGCTCGAATTGACAAAGCCCTTATTTTCAAAAATATTATGCAGTTCTTCCAAATCGTTGGAAAGTGAATAGAATCTTAGAGGCGATGAATTAAAATAGACATGATACATCGGATTCAATTTGGACATAGGAATATAGTCGTCCGGATTTCGTCCTGCGATTTCAAAAATCTCTCGATAGATTGATGGCATCATAACCAATGTCGGTCCCACATCAAAAGAATGACCTTCGAATTCCAATCTATGCATCTTTCCACCTGGAACAGTATTTTTCTCATAAATCTCCACCTGATACCCAACATTTTGAAGACGAATTGCTGCCGAAAGTCCGCCTATTCCGGCTCCTATAACCAATACTCTTTTCATGATCCTCCTCCAATAGCGGTTTTATCCGCCTCAAAAAATCACTACGAGAATCATCGGCTCGTGTCTCCCATATGGGACAATGAATCGCAGTAGTAAAATAGTAATAATTTTTATATATGAAATATCTAATTCGGCTATTATAGTAAAATAGTTTTCAAATGTCAATAAATGTACTTAACGGTTTCAATCTAAATTCTTCTCCTAAATGCTTCTTTCCATTTTCCGAAATAAAAAAGAAGTATCGGCGATTTGCTTCTACTTCCTTTTCGTACAATAAACTCGGATTTATCTATATTTTCTCATAATAAATCTCAGTTTTGGAGTTTCAATTACTTCATCAACCACAAATCCAAGCTTATCATAAATCTGCTTTGCATTTTTATTAAAATCAAAAACAGTTAAAGAAATGCTTCTAATATTTTTATCTTTGAAAATAAAATCTATAAATTCTTTCAATGCCTCTGTTCCAAAACCCAATCCTGTTTTTTTAGGATTTAATACAAATCTACCTATATGAATATTATCTTCTTCGATTCGCACCTCTTGTATCATTCCGATGAACTCTTCTTCATTGAAGATAGAAAATTTGTTTTCCAATTTTTCAATTTTCTCATAGTTCAACGGATATGAAACTTGTGTACCCATCCATTGCTCCTGAAACACAGAACCCAGTTCATTGGACCAACTACATAAAAGTTCAATATTATTTTTATCGATTCCTTTCTCAATTCTAATTCCCATCTTCAATTCCCTCAAATTCTTCATTTAACCTGACTATACTTGTTACTGTTACGATTTTCTTTTAATTATAAATGCATTATCTGCTTTTTCAAAATCTATTTTAGGATAATAATTCATAGCGGGATTTGCTGAAAGTAGTATTAGCGATACTTTTTCTCCTATATGCTCTCTCACCTTTTCTATAAGTTTTTTTCCAACACCTTGTTTTTGATACTCTTTTTTTACTGCTAAATCTGAAAGATAACAGCAGTAGCTAAAGTCTGTAACACATCTTGCAAGCCCTATAAGTTCCCCATTATTGTAAGCAAAGTAGATAAGATTTGCATTTTCAAACATAGACCTTATACGCTCTTTTTCTTTTGTAGGTCTTATTATACCCGAGCTTTCAAATACTTCAATTATTTTTTCTATATCAAAGTTTCTTGCAATCTCATAAGTTATCATATTTTCCCCTTCTTTAAAACACAGTCATAATTTTATTCTTGGCTTATATTCTAACAACTCTAAACTACATTATTTTAAAAATTCTTCAAAAGTCCAAGAGGATCATTTTTTTCCTTTACTCAAATTTCTATTTGACAAAATATAGATTATCCTCATTTTACATACTACATCTGAAATGCCGTTATCCAAAAGCATATCCCGGCTATAAGCGAAATCGGAGTCATAACATATTTTTCTTTCCTACTTTTTGAAATCATATTCATAATAGTATTAAGAGATAGGTAGGCGGCAAAAAAGAAACAAATATATTTAGTAACCTTAAAAGGAAACCACAAGGAAATAAAACCTCCGGCTTGCAAAATAACTATCATTGCAAAAATTTGGATAGCCACTGAAATAACTGCCGCAACTCTAAGTTTCTTTGGTAATATTTTATATTGTCCACCCATTGTAAACTCACCCAAAGGCAAACCGCAGGCAACAAGAACTGTCATAATTGCTATAACTCCAAACAATACCGCACCCAATATTGAAAACATAAATCAATACTCTCCCTTCGCAAAATATATCTACTAAACTCATCCGGTTGATTTTCAGTTGTAATTACCTCATAAAAGCATTTAACAATCTTTAAAAAATCTTTGATTATAATCATACTATATACTCTAAATAAAGCATACTCAAATTTTTAGATTAAAGTATGAGCAATACAAAATATATCTTACCTAAAAAAAGAATTAAGAAAAACATCTTTTACAAAAATCTTGATTAAATGTTCTTCTTAATTCTATAAAATAAATCTATATTTTTATCTTGCAGGATATTTTGCTCTGAAGCTTTCAAACCACTCAAGGTATTTAGCCACATTTGCTTTATTCTCAGGATCATTGTCAAATTCTTTAGTCTCTACATCGACTCTCTCTTTGTCCTCAGCCGATAAAGCTCTCTCGGCAAATGTATATACTACTTCATCCTCTTTTCCTATGTGTCTGTTAAGAAGTGTAGCATATCCGGCAGCATTTGTGATTATATCGAGCTTATTTAACGTGGACGGATCTTTTTCATATCTGTCGGCAGCTTCTAAAAGCTCGTTCATATGAAGTCTTCCAAGGTCATGCTCTACAAGCATACCGTTTCTGATAAGTTTATCTGCTACAGGACCCAGCTTTTCAAGCATTATTTTGAAAAGGATCTTCTCTTCCTTTCCGTGATGAAGGTGGTCCGCATATGTCTTACCGAAAGCCACGCATTCTCTTACAAGTTTTGCATCTACTTCACTTCCCTCTATGATTGAGCAGCACATAGACTTCATGCTCTTGCAAAACTCTATTATATTCTTGTGTTCATCTACTAAAATTTCTATTCCGTACATATTACTCCCTTACCAACTTATATGAGCCATTTCCCAAAGCATAATATGTCAGACCGCTACCGTCAAACACACCTTCAATCATGGCATTTCTTATTTCATAAAACAGTGCTACATTTGCACCTACTTCATCCCAGTACTGCTTGTGAATATCTACAGTTTCCTGCCACATAAGCTCATCACTGTCCTCATTCACAATCATATTTACACCGTCGCATGGCATTCCGCTTACAAATGTATTCTCATAATACTCAAAACCGTCAACAGGTGAAGCTCCGCTTTCAATAGCATTCTCTTTGCCGAAAGCTCTTGCGCGCTCACAGATAATGCCGATTGCATCAGCATTTCCCTCTGTAAGATTCTTTGCAACATATGCAAGTCTTCTCTCTACTATGGCTATCTTATCCTGTAACCAACCATGTATATTTGTAGGATCTATTATATTTCCAAGATCGCCCTCAGGAAGTGAACCGAACTTCTCATCTATATCGGCAAGAGCCGCTACATTCAAGCCCTTATCCTTTGCTGTTGCTATTAAAGCATTTGTTAAATCGTTTTGTATTTTTATCTTTCTAAAAAGCCAATGATGTATTGGACCCAGTATTGCACTCATATTTTTATTCCTTTACTTAATTTATTTTATCTTTCTAACGGGAAAACTACTGTAAGCTGCATTTTAAAGCTTTCAATTGCGTGAACCGAATGCGGCTTTCTTGCCGGCATCACCACGCTCTCTCCTGCATTTAATATATATTCTTTTCCGTCTACAATAAACTTCCCTGTTCCCTCGAGAACTGTAACCAAAGCATCTCCGTCAGACTCATGAGTTGAAATTTCCTCACCCTTTGTAAATGCGAAAACTGTAATGCTGACATACTTGTTCTGTGCCAAGGTCTTTGAAACCACCTGTCCGTCTGTTGCCTGAACCAAATCGGCCAACTTTAAAACTTCTTCATGATTTATATTCTTTAAAAACTTATCCATATTCTTCTCCTTTATGGTAAAAAGCTTTAACCTTCATTACTCTTTCAGTATAGTATTTTTTTATATATTTTTCTGTAACAATTGTTAATTTTGTAAATTTATTTTACACAATTTTTTTGGATTAAAAAAACCTGCTTCGTTTTCTCGAAACAGGCTTTTATTAAACTTATTAAAACTCTTTACCGCCGTTTACATTTATATCCGCATCAAAATTTTTATCAATCGCGGCTATTGCGGCTTCAAGTCCTCTCTTTATATCCTCAAGTGCCATATAAGGAGCCACAGGTGTTCTTCTTGCCACCTGTTCAGGTATAAAAGGAACATGTGTAAATCCACCTTTTATATGAGGATATTTATTTGCCAATGTATAGAGTACACCATACATCAAATGATTACATACAAAGGTTCCTGCCGTATTAGATACTGCAGCCGGAAGATTTGCCTCTCTGATTGCTTCTACCATGGCCTTTATAGGAAGTGTGGTAAAGTAAGCATTCTCTCCGTCTTCAAAAATCTTTGTATCTATAGGCTGATTGCCCTCATTGTCCTTTATTCTGGCATCATCCACATTAATAGCAACTCTCTCAGGTGTTATCTCAAATCTTCCACCTGCCTGTCCTATACAAAGAACTACATCAGGTTTTTCTTCCTCAATAGCCTTTGCTACTTTATCTATTGACTTTCTGAATACGGTAGGTACTTCCAGCTTTACGATATCAAATCTTCCGATTTTATCAGCTACAAGCTTCACTGCCTCAAGCGCAGGATTTATAGCATCACCACCGAACGGATCAAAAGCCGTCAATAATAATTTCATATTTTATCCTTTCAAATGCTTATCTAAAAGCACATATATACATCAATACGATGTGAGTAACTAACATAACAATTGCAAAAGGCAATTGCATTTTTATTATTCCATACTTGTTCTTAGTCTCAAGAAGCGCAGCCGGCATAATATTGAAGTTTGCAGCCATAGGTGTCATCAAAGTACCGCAATATCCTGCTGTGAGTCCCATAGCACCTACTACTAAAGGATTTGCACCCTGGTTGATAAGGAATGGAATGCCGATACCCACTGTAATAACAGAGAATGCCGCAAAACCGTTTCCCATAATTGCTGTGAAAAGTGCCATTGCAAGACAATATACAATAACAGCAATGATTCTGTTGTTATCAGGAATAATTGTCTCAATACCCTTTGCTATAACCTCACCGACTCCTGCTGCTGTAAATACTGCACCGAGAGCCGCCAAAACCTGTGGCAAAAGTCCTACAGGACCTACATTGTCCATAAGTCTTGTACCGTCTTTTACAGCATACTCTTTCTTGGCACCTGTTACAAAGAATACAACTATCAAAGCTATAAGAGCAGACAAACCTACGGCATTATTTGCACCGAGCTTCTTCCATACCGTTGCTATAATCCAAGCACTGAGTGCAAGTACTAAAGGAGCGATAAATATCTTATTTCCGAGTCTGTCGGCATTTGCTCTTGTCTCTGCAGCTGTAGGTACATCACTTGCGCTCTGTCCTACCTTGCCTATAGCTGTAAGTAGTGCCATAAGAATTACACAAATTCCTGTCACAAACTTAGGCGCATACGGTCCTGCTATAAATGTAAAAGCCACAATAAACCAAAAGAATGCGGTAGTGTTTCTGTTGGCAAACTGCTTATCTTTAAGTGCCTTAATTCCTACCAATATAAAAACAATACCTATACATATAAAGAAAATCTCCGCAACAACCTTTGAAAGTCCCCAGGTTCCGATTTCAGAAAGTTTTAAAACGCTGTCCATTATTTACCTCCCATTGATTTTGCGAGCTTTTTATCATAAAGCAAGAAATAAACCGTTCCTATTACTACAGCTGCTATAGCAATCGGAATAGACCACATAGCTACTCCAAGCACGTCAACATCAATTCCCTGCTCTGTAAGTGTAGATACGATAAGAAGTGTTCCCGATGCACCGAGGAAACAGTTCTGACCGAAGAAGTTTCCAAAGTTCTCAACTCCTGCACAAAGTCCCTTAATATCATCCTCGGTAGCCTCACCAAGATCTCCATGCTTTGCTACCGCCGCTCCTCTTGCCATAGGATGGATAAGAGGTCTGATAAACTGAATATGACCACCTATACGCAAAGAAGTTGCCGCCGCAAATACACGAATTGCAAGATACAATGTCAAAATTCTTCCCGTGGTTGCATTTGCAATCTTTTTAATAAGATCTACAGCCTTGTCTTTAAGACCGTATCTCTCGCAAATACCTATTGCAGGTAGTGCAAGTACAAAAAGGGTTGATATTCTTTGAGAAATAAATGCATTTCCCAGTACTGTAAGGATCTCCATAGGTGTCATCCCCGACACGAGACCTGTGATAATACCTGCAACTACAACCGTAGCCAGTGTATCAAGCTTTAAAGCAAGACCGACAATCACGACCAGTACACCAATTAATTTAATAATCTCCATAAGCTTCTCACTTTCTAAAAGTTATTTCGCCTCATTTAAAACTGTATAAATTTATGGACAAATATACAGTTCTTTACGATTATCATAGAGTATTTAATATCAAATTGCAATGTTTAATTACAAAATTCTTATAAATATATTTATTATTCATTTAATATGATATCACTATTTTTTAAAGCAATAGAATATATACTATATATATATTTGTTTCAAATATTATTGGCGGAATATTATAAATAATCCGATTATTTTATAATATCACCTTCTTGCATAACCATAATATCATCCACAAAGATATCAGGCTTATGTGTTACAATATCAAAATGCCCTTTTGCTTCATGATTGCCTCCGAGGGCTATATTTCTTCCGAATCCTATATGAAATGTTTTATAGGTTGACTCATCTTCAATATAACAGATGCCTTCACATTTTGACTTCGTGTTTAATCCTATTCCAAGTTCTGCGGCACAGTATATTTCTTTATCTCCGAAGCTTTCCATATATTTTTTAAGTCTTGTCGCATCCTCTTTTCCGTTTATCTCAACCAAATAACCGTTTTCAAATACCAATTCTATAGGATTTTTTATAGCTCCAAGATATCCAAGCGAACCGTCTGCAATTACAACTCCGTTTGTCATTATCTCTACAATGGGCACATATACTTCAAAGCTTGAAGAAGCCACTCTTCCTCTTCTTGTACAGCTTCCCGCAAATATGCCTGCCTTTCTTCCGGTAATACTAAAAGCAACATTTGTGCCTTTCTTTGTTTTGACTACCACTCTGTCAGCTTTTGTAATTTTTTCAGCTAAGGGTTGTCCCATTCTTTTGGCCACCTTTGGGCTCATTCTGATAAACTCTCTCTCAAATATAGAGCTGCTGTCATTTGTATGCATCGGAAAAGAAAGGAATCTTGAACCTTTTTTCAAGGCGTATTCTACCGCTTCAGTAGTAATAAATGAATAATGTGTGGCGCCTATTATCACATCTGAATAATACATTGTGCCCTTCATTTTTTCTATTACTTCACCCGACTGTACACCGTCTGAGGAAAGTATGGTTATCTTCGGAATAACACCGCACTCAAAGGCCGCCAGCTCAAAAATTTCTGCTTCTTTAATATGATTTTCATCGGTTATAAAATGTAATACCTCATTTTCCTTTGCCTCTATCCAGTTTTGTATAATACATCTTGCACCTGCAAGAGCTTTTTCATTATCTTTAATACTGACAGCCACCAAAATACCCCCTATGATATTTTTTTTAATCACTAAAACAGCGCTTTACCCCTGTCCGTAATAAAGACCTGTCCGTTGCAAATATTTTCATGCTCGAAAAAAGCCACTTCCTCAGGGGTAACTTTATTCATTTCTGTAAACCCTTCTCTACATACCGAATCTTTTTCTATATCACATTTACAAAATAATACCGCGCCGCTTGCTCTCCACGGTCTTGCCATATATCCCGGAAGACTTTTATAATTCTTATCCTTATTCTTTTCGATTCTGCATTTATAGAATGTAAATACTCCCTTCGGAGCACATATTATTCCGGGAGAAGCCTCCTCTCCCGTATATCCGAGCCATATAAGATTACATTTTATAAAATCGGCTCTTGCATCTTCTTCACCGAAAATATAGTCTACATTGCCATAGATATTGCAGTTAATAAATCTTTGCCTGCCATGTCCTGCATATAATGTGTCCTGGCTTGATTTGAAATTACAGTTTACAAATACGGAATTGTCGGCTTCACAGACCAAAGCCGCCGCTCTCTCTTTATTATGATACTCTCCCACTTTAATTTCAAGGGATAATCTCTCTTCATTTATTTCACATTTACTCTGTCCGTATTCTTCACTGCTGATTTTCTCAATGCCGTCTTTTATTTCACTCTCCGTCATATACAGATTAAAAGAGTTTTCAAAGTTTATATTCTCGGCTCTGAAATTATATGCGGATTTTTCAACTATAACCGTTGCGCCCCATCTTTTTGCAAAATGCTTATCCTCTCCTTTATTTTCCTCAAAATAGCCCGACTCTCCTATGCTTTTATATTTATAGCCTATTCCGTAATAAAAGCTTATTGTAGGGCTTACCCCCTCTTTTGCTCTCAATAAGATATCAGGTTTTGTAATAATCACCTGCTCAAAGTATTTTTCATCTGTAAGTATTATCTCTATCTTTTTATTAACTGTATTTAGAAAATTAAGAGAGTGCATACACTCTCTTAAACTGCTGTAATCACCGTCTCTTTTTCCGACTTTGATTATTATTTTATTGTCTTCTATTATCAATTAAAACTCACCCCTGTACATTCACAATCCTCAATATTTTCCATAAAAGGATTACTGTCTTTACTGCCTGTAATTTCTATATTTTTTAATATCAGCTTTTTTATATTCTTTGCAAATATTCCTCTTTTACACATAGTCGGGAAATTGTCCATCATTATCGGAACAACAGGCTTGATATTCTCATTCTTATCAAAATTTAATGTAATATTTTCAAGTACAATTTCCTCAACAGGCATCTCAGGCAGTCCATACAAACATGCAAATATATTTTTTACATTTTCACATCTTATATCTCTTGCCGCTATTTTCCCGATCTTCGGAGTCTTTTCATTGACTTCCATCTTATCCTGATTTTGTACATAATCTGAATGTCCGTCAGGATCACAGAAATAGAACATATTTGCGGTAAAAGGCATGCATACATCTTTCATAAGAATATTCTCAAAACAAATATTATCAAGTACGGATTTCTCTCCTCTGCCTCTTCTTGTCTTTATTCTAAGTCCTCTGTCCGTACCTTCAAATATACATTTTTCCACGCTTACATCATATACTCCTGCCGCAACCTCGGAACCTATAGTCACACTTCCGTGACCCTTTCTGAATATTGAGTTTCTGATAACTATATTCTTTGAAGGCTTATAATGCTTAAGAGCCATATAGTATTTTCCGCTCTTTATTGCAACACAATCGTCTCCCACAGAAATATCCGCACCAAGTATAAGGACATTTTCACAACTTTCAGGATCAAGTCCGTCAGTATTTGGGGAATTGTCAGGATTCATAATTGTATTGTTTAAAAACAAAAGATTGTCACTGTAATAAGGATGTAGAGTCCATGAAGGTGAATTCATTATACAAAGTCCCTGCATGGCAATGTTTTTACAATTATATAAAAATACCGTATTTGGTCTCCATGCTATATTTTTCTTCTTTGCATCCTTCCACCAGTCAAGCATACCGGCATTGCCGTCCAGTATACCCTCACCGAATATGAGTACATTCTCCACACTTATTCCCGTAATAAGTGCTGCAAAGCAGTCCAGCGGATTGCCTTCCCATGATCCTATATTGTACTCGTCATTCTCATCACTTGATTGTGTCATACCCGGTAGAATCGGATACTTTTTCCTGTCCTTTTCACCGATAAGTATGGCATCCTTATCTATCCACAGATCTATATTACTCTTTAAAAATACCGGAGTACATAAATATTTCCCCTTAGGAATATAAACGGTACCGTCCTTAGGACAGGCATTTATTGCAGCCTGTATACATACCGAATCAGTCTTTACTCCGTCACCTGCGGCACCGAAATCTTTTACATTAAGAAGTACATATTCATATTCCGTATGAAAGTTTTTTTTATCGGAATCCTCATTCTCGCAAGTGATATATATATTATAATCATTGTCAGGAAGAAGATCAAAAATTGATATAACATTTTTATTTGTTGATATTTTCTTTTCACCGTTTATAAAAACATCATATATTTTTTTATTTTCATAAGGAGTATCACAACAGACTTCAATTGTTACACTCCTTTTAAATACCTTTACAATTTCAAAGTCAATCATATGCCATACCCAACCTTATTATTTCCGTATATGCCATAAGAAGCGGTGCCACACCTTTGGCTTCATTTTTTACAACCGGTTCAGAGTAATAATACTCTGCGCTTCCGTCCCTGTTTTCCTTGCCTCCAAGTCCGGCTACAAGACAAATTCCTCCAAGTGAGAGCTCTTCTCCCTCGACACACAGATACCTGTCCAAGATACCGTCAAATATCTTCTTTCCGATATCTTCAAATCTTTTCGGTAAAAGTTTATTTCTTACGGCCTTCAAAAAAGCATATGAAATAAGTGCACTTCCGGATGTTTCAAGGTAATTGTCTTTATCATCTTTCCTGTCTACCAGCTGATAAAACATTCCGCTCTCATCCTGAAACTTAAGCAAATCGTTTGCAAGATTATAAAGCATCTCCTGTAATCTTCTGAATTCATAGTATAATGACTCATCAATGGCAAGTGCCGTATCCACAAGACTTAAGATAAACCATCCTATTGACCTCAACCAAAAATTTTTGCTTAACCCCGTTTTCTTATCACACCAAAGCGACTGCCTTGACTCGTCATATCCGTGATAATACAGCCCTGTATTTGTATCTTTCATTATTCTTTCCACATTTTCAAACTGTGAAAAGCTGTCAATACAAAATCTCATCCTGTTATATTTTGTTTCATACTCCATATAAAATGGCTGTGCCATATAAATTCCGTCAAGCCAAACCTGATAGGGATAAATTTTCTTATGCCAGAAATTCCCTTCCTCAGTTCTCGGCATTGTTTTTAACTGTGAGTATACCGTATCCATAGCTTTTCTGTACTTTTTTTTACCTGTAAGTTCAAAAAGCTTAAAAAGATTCTTTCCGGGTCTTATATTGTCGATATTGTACTCTTCTATATCATAGGTATTTATACTTCCGTCCTCGTTTACAAATGCGGATACAAAATCATCGCAAAAGTTCAGATACTTTTTATCTCTCTTTATTTCATAAAGTTCAAGATATGCGCTTATCATGCAGGCGTCAATATAATTCCATTTGTTTTTACGTCCGCTTCTAATACGTTCTATATTCCACATCGGTGAAGAGGCATCCGAGTTTTCCAATAAAAAATCAATATATTTATCAAGTAATATATATTTTTCTTTTTTTACCATATTAACCCTTTACTCCACCTGCAGATATTCCCTCTACAAACTGATTCTGTGCTATAAAGAATATAATTATTGAAGGTAAAATTGAAATAAGCGATGTTGAAAGTATTCTGTTCCATGCAAATCCGGCATCCGAGTCCATTGCAAGCTTTACAAATATTGTTGCAGGATATTTTGCAGGATTGTTTACATACAAAAGCGGTCCAAGGAAGTCATTACTTGCCCACATGAATTTAAAAAGTGCGCATGAAACAAGTGCCGGCTTTAACATAGGAACTATTACCTTTATCAAAGTCTGTATTTCATTACATCCGTCAATCTTTGCCGCTTCTTCAAGCTCCTTAGGTATATTTCTTAAAAACTGAATAAGCATAAATACAAAATATGTCTCGGTAGCAAACATCGAAGGAACAATGAGCGGAAGATAAAGCTTTGATCCTACCCATCCGAAAATATTGTACATAATATACTGCGGTACATTCAAAACCACCTGTGGCAGGAAAAGTGTTGACATAAGTATTGCAAATAATACACTTCTTCCGAAGAATTTAAATCTTCCGAAACCATATGCCGTTAAAGTGGATGAAACTATTGTAAATATTACGGCAGGTACAACATAAGAATAGGTATTTAACATCGCCTTCCATATATTTATATCACCGCCATAGTTTTTCATTGCATTTAAATATCCCTCAAATGTAGCCTTTTTCGGAAGAATATTAAGCCCTGAGAAAATCTCATTATTCGGCTTAAATGTAGCTCCGATCATCCATAAAAGCGGATATATCATAAATATTCCTACCGCAGTCAAAACGGTATACCTTATCACAATTTGTATAGTTCTTTTTGTCTTCAGGCTCATTTTTATCTCTCCTCATCCGCATAGTAAACCCAACGTTTTTGTGAATAGAATGCTATCGCTGTCAAAACAAGTAAAATAACAAACAGCACCCAAGCCTGCGCACTTGCCTTACCCATCTGATAGTTTTTAAATGCATTGTTGTATATCAAAAGTGACATCAGAGTAGTTGAACCTCTCGGTCCACCCTGTGTAATGATATAAGGTCCGTTAAACTCCTGAAATGCCTGTACAAGCTGAGTTATCAGATTATAAAATATTACAGGTGTGATAAGCGGTACCGTAACAGAGAAAAACTGTTTCCACTTTCCGGCTCCGTCAATTGATGCCGCCTCATAAAGTTCAGCCGGAACTCCTTTAAGTGCAGCAAGGAATATAACCATTGCCGAACCGAACTGCCACATTCTGAGCAGTGATATTGAAAACAATGCCCAGTTGGGATCCGAGAAAAAGCTCGGTGCATGAAGTCCAACCATTGCAAATGCTGTCTGAATAAGCCCTTCATCTTTAAACAGTGCCTTCCAAAGTACTGAAATAGCTACAGAACCTCCAAGAATTGAAGGAATATAGTATGCGGTTCTGAAAAAGTTTACACCCTTTATCTTAAAGTTTAATATATATGCGATAAATAGTGCGGCTACAAGCTTAAGCGGTACCGTTATAAATGCATATTTAAAAGTTACAATCAGAGCTTTGAGCTCGTTTTTATTTGTAAATACATCCACATAATTTTCTACAGTATACTTTGATATTCCCTTAAACAGGTGAAAATTCGTAAAGCTGAAATAAAGTGATGATGCAAAAGGATAGAGCTTAAAAACGCAGAATCCTATAAGCCATGGTAATATAAAAAGAAAACCTATATTATTTTTCAAAACTTTTTTAAATGTCTTATTTTTCAAAACAATTCTCCTTATAAAAGGGGGCTGTAAAACTACGGCCCCCTCTGTCAGATTAAAATATTTATTTTGCAAACTTAGTTGCTTACATTGCTGAATCCGTCAAAGAGCATCTTTGCACCGTCCTCGGCACTGTAATCTCCATAGCTTACGCCGCCGAATACTTCTGTATAAAGTCCGCTTGAACCCTTAAGTGATGAATCGTCAAATTTAGGACTCATACTGAACTCTGCCGCTTCAAGAACCTTCTTATGTGCTTCACCTGTCATAGGATTTATTTTATCTGCCTTTGTAAGCTGCTCAAGAGCCGCCTTTGAAGCCGGTATTCCTCTTTCTGTACCGATTATCTCTATACCTTCAGGATCGTTTACAAGGAAGTTAAGTAACATTGCAGCTTCCTTCGGATGCTGTGATTTTGCAGATATTGCATAAAGCATTGATATCTTTGTGAATACACCTGTATTGCTTCCGTCGGCAAGATCCTTAAATTCTTCACCTACAACAAGTTCTCTTGCATCTCCCAATGCCTTTTTAAACTTGCTTGCCGAGCTGTCCCACTCTAAAATACCTGCATATTTTCCGCTGATAAACTTCTCGTTTACATCAAAGCTTGCGGCACCGTCACCGTCAACAGTCTTTATTGAAGGAATAACATGATCCGCCTCAAGTGACTGGATAAACTCTACACCGTCCTTTATCTGATCTTGTGTAAAGTTGAACTTTCCGTCGTCACCAAAGATTGCTTCTTTATATTTAGCCTGAAGATAGAATGTCATAAATATTGCTCTGTCATACTGTCCCATTGCCAGAGGATAATAATCATCTCCAAGTTTCTCTTTAAATGTGGCACCTGCCGCTCTAAGATCTGCAAGAGACTTCGGTGTATCAATACCCGCCTCATCAAATGTTGTCTTATCCCAGTAGAAAATTCTTCCGGTCTCGGCTATAGGCACACCTGCAAGTCCGCCCTTTGAATCCTTTGATCTGTCAAGAAGTGCGCTGTCATACTGAGTAAGGTCGATTACATCAGACACAGTATTTAAATCAAGGAATGTATCACCGTTTGCATCATAGTTGCTGATCCAGTCCATATTTATCTGTGAAAGATCCGCTGCAGTACCTGACTGGAACTCCAAGGCTCTTGCTGTCTCCCAATCTGTCCATGCACCGAAGTTTACTTCAACCTTGATATCAGGATACTTTGCCATAAAAGCGTCTACAGCCTTTTTTGTTGCCTCATGTCTGGAATCTCCGCCCCACCAGTTAAATGTGATTGTAACAGGACCTGAAGATCCGTCTTCACTCTTTGCTGTTGTACTCTCTCCGGTTTGTGCTTCCTTTGAAACATCCTTACCTGCATTTCCGGTACATGCTGTTAATGAACCTGCCAATAAAACAGCCATTGCCAAACTTAACTTTTTCATCATAATTCTCCTCTTTTATATAAATATTTATTTTTATAATTTCTTATAACAAAGCAAATCACTGTCACAGACATCACCGTTATAGAGATATTGCTTACCATCATTACTATGCCTATACTTGCATCTTTTAAATTTGTAAAATTTTGAAGAAAGTAAAGTACCGGTATTCTGAATACAAAGACTCTTGATATATTAAGAATCATTGTTATCTTTGTCTTTCCCAAACCGTAAAGTAATGACATCACCGCCGCATTGACTCCCAGGAATAACGAGCCTATGGCTTCGTATCTGTAAACTTCTCTGATCATTTTTGCAAAATGAATATCTCCTCCTGCAAAAATATTACTTAAAAAATCCAGTCCAAGTAAAGTTGACATGCATATTATAAATCCCATTACGGTATTTACAATTGCAGTATTATAAAATGCGCTTAACACTCTCCTATATTTGCCTGCACCGAAGTTCTGGCTTATTATTGCACTGCTGCCGTCTTGAAAACCGTTTTGCGGTGATGTTGTAATACCTCCAAGAGTATTTGATACTCCCAAAGCTCCCACCATCAAAGCTCCGTATACGGTACTCATACTGTTTATTAGAGTCTTTCCCAAAGAAAAGAATATCTTTTCCGCCACAACTGGAATCGAAAGTAAATACATATCATTTACCACATTTTTTCTAAAGCTTACAAACTTTAAATCAAATGAGAAAATACTTTCTTTTCCAAGACTGTTGTATATTGCAAATATAAGCAATATACTCTGAGACAATAAGGTGGCAATTGCAATCATATGCAATCCGCCGTTGAATATGTATACAAATATTGCTGTAAGTATAAGCTTTGACACCAGTACAAGCATATTCATCCACAGTATTCTTGATGTATTCCCCCTTGACCTCTCCACTGCAATATAAATATTATTTATAAAACTTACAGCCATGGTCAAAATTTCAATACTGAAATATGATGCACCTGCTTTTATAAGTATATCCGGTGTTGCCGCCAGTTTTAAAAACGGTTCTGTCAGCGGAATAAATACAGCCAACATCAAAACCGCAAATACTGCAGCTGTCAAATAAACAGTACTTACTCTTTTTTTGACCATATCATAGTCTCCCTCTCCGAATGCGCTTGAAATCTTTATTCCGGCACTTACTGAAAGACCGCCCGATATGGCAGACAATAAAGCTATAAGCTGTGACAAATATGCTACCGCGGAAACCGATTCGGCATTTATATGGGCAGCCATTATTGTGTCAAATATTTTGAACAACTGACTGAGTCCCTGATATATCGCCAGCGGCATACCTGTATAAATAACCAATGCAAGCATATCACCATTTAAACTTCTCTCTCTAAATGCTTCATCCCTGCTACATTTAATACTTTCACTCATACTTTTGCCTTTCGTTTAACTAATTTATACAACAGCTTAAACCAAAAAACCAACTGAAAATAGTGCAAAACAAAGTAAACTACTGTTTTTTTGTTATTTTTAATTAAGTACTGTGTTATAATGTTTTTAATCACTGATTTAAGGAGGCCTCATGAGAGTATCAAATTCCGATATTGACAGAATTTATGTGAACATCGCTACAAGAAATAACAGCTATAAATTTAATATGCCTGACAATCACTTTCATATGTATTATGAATTATATTATTGCAAGGCTTCAAAATGTACATTTTTTATAGAGAATCAAATGCTTGAGATGAATACAGGAGATTTTTTGCTTATTCCGCCAAGAGAAATGCACTATACAAAATATACTTCCGATACTCCATGTGTTAGAATAAATATTTACTTTAAATACAGCGATCTTGTTGACAATATTTATATAAACAATGACACTTTTAAAAACTATTTTTCAAGCAAAGAGGTATTCCATGTGCCTGCAGCCTATCAAGGTAAAATAAATGAGCATCTGCAAAGTATGCTTACGGAGGATAAGCTTGATGATGAGCACAGCTCAAAAACTCTCAGACTTTTATTGAAAGAATTATTCCTGTACTGTATCAGACTCTGCTCTTTTAACCGCTCTACACCGGCTATTATAAATACCACCGACGAGCATATGCTGACATTGGCAAAGTATATTACGGACAATTATGATAAACCTTTAACTCTTGATGATATTGCGGATATGGCAGGTCTAAGTTATACCTACTTCAGTAAAAAATTTAAAAATACTACAGGAATGAGATTTAAAGAATATCTGAACTATGTAAGGCTAAAACAGGCCGCCACAAAGCTTGCCACCACAAAACTTACCGTAACCGATATAGCAATGAGCTGCGGATTCAATGACAGCAACTACTTTAAGGACGCCTTTAAAAAAACCTATGGTCTTTCTCCCAGACATTACAGAAAATCAAGTGATGCACAGATTGATGAATAAATTATGTCTAAATTTTTAATAAATACTTACACTCTTCTACATTTATTATATTGTATTTAATGTTACTATTATTATAAGCTTTACACTTGATTGTTTTATTAGGAGGATGAGTATATGAAAAATAGATCAAGTTTTTGTAAGGTAAGCGCAGGTATGTTGATATTTGCCCTCAGCACACCTGCCTTACTTGTAGGATGTTCAGGACCACAGCCTAAAACGGAAGGTGCAATTTATGATACCGGAAAGGTGGCTGAATATGCCGCTCCTTATGTAAGTTATGATGCAAATTATAATACTGAGGAATACAATGCTGTTGATGAAAGTAACTTCAAAGCTGTAGCTACTTCACCACTTTCCACATTTGCAGCTGATGTAGACACGGCGTCTTATGCAAATATCAGGCGTTTTATAAATTCCGGAGAATTACCGCCTGCCGATGCGGTAAGGATTGAGGAAATGCTCAATTATTTCCACTATGACTATCCGCAGCCAAATGAGGGTGAGCCATTCTCGGTAACTACTGAAATTTCCGTATGTCCATGGAATCCCGACACCAAGCTGATGATGGTAGGAATGCAGGCTAAAAGTATGGAGGAACTTGAAAAGAAGCCTTCAAACCTTGTATTTCTTATAGATGTATCAGGATCTATGGAAGAACCGAATAAATTGCCTCTTGTTAAAAATGCATTCTTGCTTCTTTGTGAGCAGTTAAAAGAAAATGATACTGTTTCCATAGTTACATATGCAGGAAGTGATCAGGTTGTGCTTGAGGGTGCAAAGGGTTCCGACTCAAAAGAAATAATGGCTGCTATAGAAGATTTGGAAGCCGGAGGAAGTACTGCAGGATCTGAGGGTATAAAAACGGCTTATGAAATTGCCGGAAAATACTTTAAAGCAGACGGAAATAACAGAGTTATACTTGCTACCGACGGTGATCTGAATGTCGGAATCACAAGTGAAGGTGAACTTACAAGGCTTATAAAGAAAGAAAAAGAAAGCGGTGTATTCCTTTCCGTCCTTGGATTCGGTACTGAGAATATAAAGGATAACAAGATGGAGGCACTTGCTGACAACGGAAACGGAAATTATTCATATATCGATTCAAGATTTGAAGCAAAGAAAGTACTTTCAGAAGAGCTTGGTGCCAATTTCTTTACTGTAGCAAAGGATGTAAAGTTACAGTTGGAATTCAACCCTAAATTTATAAAGGGATACAGACTGATAGGCTACGAAAATCGTATCATGGATGATGAGGACTTTAAGGATGACACCAAAGATGGCGGTGAAATAGGCTCAGGACATAGAGTAACCGTATTATATGAAATAGTTGACAATGATTCACCTATGGAAATAGGTTCAGACCTTAAATATCAAACCGGTGTCGCTAACGATTCAAATGATCTTTTAAATATTGCAGTAAGATATAAGGAGCCTGATTCCGAAACAAGTAAGGAACTCAACTACCCTGTCACAACAGAATCCATCAAAACCGAGATGTCTGATAATATGAAGTTTGCCGCCGCAGTGGCAGAGACCGGCATGTTGCTTCGTGATTCGGAGTTTAAGGGTAAATCAAGTTATGACAGCGTTGTGTCATTACTTGATTCAATTCCCAATATCAAGAGCGATACAAGTAAGTTGGAATTTTTATTACTTGTAAAAAAGATGGCTACATTGACGAAAGAACAATAAAAATAATAATCAAATAAAACTATACTTCCTCCCCGCATTCAAAAACATATCTATCTTTTCATCAGTTGTTGCGAGGGGGAGGTTACACCCGGGAGTAAGCATAAATCCTTTTTTACATTTCTTTCCGGCAAGAATACATCTCTTTACTTCATCTTCTATATTTTTCTGTGTTCCGTTGCAGATTGTGTAAACCGGTGCCACATTCCCTGCAATCATCTTTGAATCTGCAAAAAACTCACAAGTTTCATCTATATCTATCTCATTGTCCACACTAAAGAGGCCTATATCCAGATTTTTTACATGTTCCCACACCTTTTTTGTATTACCGCAAACATGATAGCTTGGTGCTCTGCCTGATTTTTCCTTAATATAAGAGCTGATTTCCAAAGTGTATGGATATGCAAAGTCCTTATACATTTTTGGGCTTATCATAGTACATGAGGCTATAGGATCCGCCATTGAAAAACCTATATCCAATACATTAAAAATATCCACGACCTTTTTTACATTATCTGTTATATATCTCAAAAATTCATGCACCTTATCAGGTGATTTTATCATAGCTTTTAAAAGTTTATCTGTTCCAAGTACAAATCCTGCCAAAGTTAGCGGTCCTGATACAGAAGCTCCCACTCCACAAAATCCGTCTGCAACTTCTCGTAGCCTTGCAGTCGCATTATAATACATCTTTAAGTTTCCGCTATCAAGTGTGATATCCTTTAGCTTATAGACCTCATCAATACTGTTTATAGGATGACTCTCAACATATATCAGCCCCTGCTCGGGGTAGTGCGGCACTACTCCCATTGCCTCTGCAATGCCGTAGGCATTTGGACCTACTCCCATTCCGTCCAGACCGAATCGGTTCATAGACACTATATCTCCCATCACAAGACTGTCTTCATTTCTCCAATACTCTCTGGTATTTTTTCCTATAAGTCTTGCCTTTATCTCGCCCAAAAAAGGATCCATCATTATTCTGTCATAATCTCTTTTTTCAGCTATTGCTTTTGCTCTTTCCATAGGTGTCATCTTATCATTAGGATGAATCTTAAGTTCCATATATTTTCTCCATTATCAATCAAATCTCAAAGCCTTTGCAAATATTTTTTCATACTCTTCAAGCTTTGAAAGTTCAAAATACTCAGTCTCCACAGAGATTTCAGTCATATACTCTATCGCATTTTTATCAAGAAGAGCCATATATGCTCCGGTCAAAGAGGTATTTCCAAGGTATTCCACCTTTCCCTCAAATTCCTTAGGCAATAGTCCCACTCCAAAGAAAGAGTCCATACTTATATACTTACCGAACTGCCCGGCTATACACACTCTTGTTATATCACAGGTTTCAATGCCGGCCTTTTTTATAAGTGCCCTTATTCCTGAAAGTATCGCTCCCTTGGCAAGCTGTACCTGCCTTATGTCTTTTGCTGTAAAATACAGATTATCATTTATTTTTATAAAAGGCTTACCGGAATCGTCTGCTTTAATAAAACTATGATTACTGTCAAGACATTTTTTATCTATAGCACCCATTTTATTTATAAACCCTGACTTTAAAAGCTCCCTTACCATAGAAAGTACACCGCTGCCACATATTCCGATTGGATCTGTATTTCCGATAGTAGTATAAGAGATATCGGCCTCATCAATGTGAAAATCATCTATCGCACCTATTCCTGCTCTTATACCGCATGAAATATTCATACCTTCAAGTGCAGGTCCTATAGCACATGAGGTGGCTAGAAGATTATTATCTGTTTTTAGAAGCATTTCACCATTTGTTCCGATATCTATAAAAAGTATATTTTTATCTTTATCATCACAAATACCGCTTGCATATACTCCGGATACTATATCTGAACCCAAAAATCCTGATATATGCGGTAAAGTTATAAGTGTAGCATCAAGATCAATACCGATATCTTTTGCACATACTCTTTTTACTTCTGTAAATCTAGGTAAAAACGGAAATTTACCAAGGCTCTCCACACTCTCTCCAAGTAAGATATGACACATTGTAGTATTTGCTGAAACTGCAAGTTCCGCTATATCCTCTCTCCTTATCTTGCTTTCATCAAGTAATTTATTTATAAGCGTATTCAAAGTATCTACTATACTTTTTTGCAAAGTAGAAAGTCCTTCCGGATTTTCCAAGGTAAATGCAATTCTGCTCATCACATCAAAGCCGAATTTAACCTGTGAGTTCACATCGGCAACCTTTGAAATAATCTTAGCATTCTTTAAATCTATAAGCTCCATAGCCACTGTAGTAGTTCCTATATCTATAGCTATTCCGTACTTTTCTTGTATATTTGTATGTATGATTTTAGGTGTAAAACTTTCGGTAAGTACGATACTTTCAGGCTTTTTTCTGATTCAAAAGATTTTAATATAAACTCTTTATCAACTTCATCTATGGAATGCATACAGGCAAGCCTATATCCGGATTTTATATTTTCTTCTCCCAAAAGTTTTCTCTCACTTATGGAAACATCCGTACTTTCAAGCTTTATCTTGCATTTTCCACATACACCAAGTCCATTGCATGCAGCATCTATATGAATATTTTTCTCTCTTAAAAACTCCAATATCGTCATATTTAATCCAATCTGAAAGCTGTAATCCTACCAATTTCACCACGAAAATGTATACATATGCCGGCTGTTATACTCTCTCCATGTTTTGATAATAAAGCCTCAACTATTGAGGAATAACCGCCTTCAAGTTCTATCTGCTTAAAGTAAAATTCTCCATATGATTTCAATAGATTACTAAGTCTTGGGCATAGATGAAGTCTACAATCATTAGACTCACATAAATCCTTTAATTTATATATAAGATTTAGCAAAATAGTATCAATATATACTCTTGCACCTTTTTTACCCAAAAATTCAATACTTGATAGCGGATCGGCAAGACTTATTATTTTAAATCCATCTGATATAGCTGTATCTACTCTTTTTATCAGCTCGGTTTCTATCTCATGAATTTTTTCTTTCATAATATCTTTGGCTTCATCAGATAACCTGTCATATTTTATTAAGTACTTATATACAGTATTAAGCTCACCGATATTATCAAAAGTCTGTAATATGCCTTCAAGTTCATATACATTCTCTTTATATAATTTATTATAAACATCATCTGCCGGATATTTATTATTATCGTGACAAAATAATATATCTCTCATTACCTTAGGCCTGATTGCAAAGCTTTTTTGCTACACTTACAGCTTCTATAGCATTATCCGAATATGCATCTGCACCTATCTGCATTGCAAAGTTATGAGTGATCGGACCGCCTCCCACCATAACTTTTACATTGTCACGATATCCGCTTTCTACAAGTCCCTCTATAACCCTTTGCATTCCATACATTGTAGTTGACATCAAAGATGACATACATATAAGACCTGCCTGATGTTTAATTGCAGCATTTACAAAATCTTTTACAGCAACATCTCTTCCAAGATCTATCATCTCAAAACCGGCGGTTTCAAGAATTATCTTTACAAGATTTTTCCCGATGTCATGTGTATCACCCTCTATTACACCGATTACTGCCTTTATCTTCTTATCGACATTCCCCTCTATTTTCCCTTTTAATACATCAATACCTGCATACATCGCATCGGCACAAAGTAATAATTCCGCTATATAATATTCCTCTTCATCATAAAGCTTACCGGCTTCCTCCATTCCCACAGTCAATCCGTCAAGTATACCCTCTTTTGCCGGATAACCTGCCTGCAGATATTCCTTTGCAATTTCAACAATCGCTTCATCTTCCATATCTCTTACATAATCCGCCATCAGTCTCAAAAGTTCTTCTTTACTTCTCATATTAAATATCTGCTTAAAGTCTCCAAAATCTTCTCTTCAATACTTACTATCTTAATATAAAAACATATGAAGCTATTATATATCTTTTGAATAAAAAGTATACTTTTATCGTTTTTTTGAATATATATAGATGTTTCTATATATATTTGATATAATTCTTAAGCATTTATATTAAAAGAAAGGGTATGAATTTACAAAATTATGAAAAAAATCTTATCATTCGGACTTGCCAGCATGATGCTTGCAAGTACACTTCTGGCAGGATGTTCTACAACTGCAAAAACGGAGAGTACAGAGGCAAACAAGGAAGCAGCAGAGTCTACAACAGCAGGTACATCATCAGAAAAAACTGTTATCAAGTTATTGGTTCCGGGCTATGACGGCGGATATTTAAAGAAAGAGCTTGATAACGGTATAGCAGGATTTGAAAAGGAAAATGAGGGTGTAGAAGTGGAAATAGTATCCGTAGGTTGGGATGAACTCAACTCAAAGATAGTTTCACTTTATCAGGCAGGCGATGCACCTGATATCATGCTTACAGGTTCAAGAACATTAAAGCAGCTTGCAACTCTCGGTATAGCTGAGGATTTAAGTTCTTATATAACAGACGATTTTAAGGCAAACAGAGTTGAGTCCGTTTTGGCAACAGGAAGCGTTGACGGAAAGCAATACGGTATTCCTATGGCATTCTCATCAAGAGCTTTATATTACAGAAGCGATCTGATAGAAACACCTCCAACAAACTGGGACGAACTTTTAGCAACTGCAAAAGAGGTTCACAGCTCTAATCCTGATGTGTATGGATTTGCAATTCCTACAGATATCACAAGCGGAACTGATGAACTTTTAAACTTTATCCTGAATTATTCACGACACAATATTTAAATTAAGTATC
>NZ_AZXX01000096.1:0-25752 GCF_000512995.1 Lachnoanaerobaculum sp. MSX33
TTCGGGTTTTACCTTTATATAGATTTAAAATCGCGTAATAAAGCCTTGCAGCATCTGTATTATATATATTTCATCAAAAAGTGCTCCAATAAATAATTTAGTTTTATCTGTATACCGAAGCTATAGTAAATGCTATAGTAAATGCTATAATAAGACATATAAAATATGCCAGATTCCATATCATCCATTAGAATTATTATGTGGTTTAACTCAATAAAGTTAAACATATACGATATTATTGCTTTTATATTGGAACAGTTAATGATTTTAAAAAGCAACTGTCACATTTAAAAATAATCAGTCTTACAACTATGATTTTTTTATAAGGAGGAGATATGATAAAAAAAATAAGATCCGTTTTTGTAATGCTTTGTATGGGAATGATTCTTTGTTCCTGCACGCTCTCACAAAAAGCAGAATCCGATACTAAAACAGAGCAAAGCTCAGAAAGTACCGCTAAATCAGAAAAAAGTGACGGCAAAAATCAAGGTGAAAATAAGGATAACAGTAAAATACAAAATGAGAATATTATAAATAACGGTGCTTATTTTGTTAAAATCGGTTCTGATATATATTTTAGAAAATACGGTAAATATGCATTGGAGAAAAATGCATTATTCGGTGAGTTTTTAGAATATCCTAATTCCACCAGTATCTCATGGATTTGCCGTCTAAGAGAAGACGGTAAGGTAGAGGAGCTCTTTGAAGATAGCGGCTATGGTAAATTGTACTATAGTAATCAAAGGTTTTATCTGTCGGAAATGACTGATGACGGAACATCAAAAAGTTATAGTGTAAATATGGATGGAGAAGACAGGGAAGAGCTTGGAGCAGGTGTGATACTTGGAATAAGTGAAAATGGTCAATATCTGGCTAAGGGAGATTGGACTTCTGCCGGTGTCATAGATTTAAGTTCTAAAGAAACACCATATATTTGGGCAAGTGAAGAAGGTTCTTCTGTGGTATTTCTCGGTTTTGTAAACGGCGGTTTCCTCATAGAAGGTGATAATTATTCCACAGACGGGTATAATGTTACTTCAAGACAGATTTTTGGAAGAAGTTTTGAACAGCCTGATAAAGATATTATTATAGGCGATCTTAATGTAAATGAAGAATCATATTCCTCTCCGGAATTTAAGGGACTTACTGCGGATGGTAAGGAGTATTATCTTACCTTCGGGTATTATGGCGGAACAGCGCATTTTTTGGAAAGTGTGGAAATTTATAAGGCCCGTTTAGAAGAAAACAGCCTTCAGCTCATACAGCAAGGTATGGATACACAAGAGGAGATGATTCCCAATATTCCACTCATTTTTGCACATAACGGGAAAATCGATATTGTAGACGGTGGATCTGACGGTGAACTTGATATTGATGAAGGATCGGTTTATCAAATCAATCAAAAGGGCAGACAGCCTCTGATTTCAGAGCTTTTTAAAGTTGATCCGGACAGTCAGACCGGTCAATCAATCGGCAAAGCGGAATTGGTTGACGGAGATTTATTATTGATGGTCTTCACCCAAATATATACCCCATATCAGGATGTAGGATGGAGAATGAGCTATAATAGATTAAACACAGAGTATATAGTTGTCAGAAAGGGTAGCAATAAGCCTAAGGTTTTTGAACAGTGGTCAGGCAGTGCATTTAGGCAAAATGCTGAGGTCTGGAAAACCGGAGAAACTACTTTGCTTTATCGTCCGCTGTCCGATAATCCTGAGGGGGATGACTTCCCAAGAGATATTGCTTATTCCATATCTATTCCGGCAACTGTAAATCATAATTTCACTGCTCAGACTTCATCACCACAGAAGGATGAATATGGTGACTTTAAGCTTCCTGATAATGAAGGTGAAAAACTTCAACTGATTTTTGACTATACCGGAAATTTAAAAGATATTGTTAAGGAATAACATTAAAGAATATAGGTCAGCCGGATTTAATATGGGCTCCTTTCCCAAAGGAGCTCATATTTATTTAAAATAGTAGAGCCTGCTCTCGAAATCTCCCCAAAAATCTTTAAATAAGAATCCACATTTCATCAACATCTCTCCTGTATATTGTTCATTGGTTCCTTCCAAACAATATATCTTATCTTCATCTAAACCTTGCAGTTTTAATCTCCTGCTGTGACTGTTTGGAATACCACGTACCTGAACATAAGTTACAAGCGCTTCTTTTTTGTCTTTTGATACTTCCATATAGCAGTCATAATAACCGTTTTCAGAAAAAGATGCAATTCTATAGTAATCCCCTTCTCTAACTAAATCATTATATTTGTGATACATCTTTGTCTGCTGTATAACCAACTCATGTTCCTTTTCTGAAAGTTTTGTAATATCCAATTCATAGCCAAATGTGCCTGCAAGTGCTACATGTCCTCTTGTCTCTAATGGTGTTATTCTTCCAACAGCATGATTTGGACACGCGCTAACATGTGATCCAATTGTTGACAAAGGGTAAATCAATGCTGTTCCTTCTTGGATTTCCAACCGTTCTATTGCATCCGTATCATCCGAACACCAAATTTGTGGACTGTAATAAAGCATTCCCGGATCAAATCTGGCACCTCCGCTTGAACAATTTTCAAGCAATAAATTGGGAAATTCTGTAATCAAACGCTCCTGCATCCGGTATACACCCAGTACATAGCGATGAAATAATTCTTGTTGTGAATCTTTATCAAGATAACTGCTTCCCAAGTCACTCAGCAGACGGTTCATATCCCATTTCACATAATCAATTGCCGCACTCCTTAGGATTTTTGCCACTGATTCATAGGCATAATCTATCACTTTCGGGTTTGATAAATCGAGTACATATTGCTGACGGCTTTGCGTTGCTTTTCTTCCTTTAATATGGATTACCCAATCAGTATGCTTTCTGTAAAGTTCAGAATCCGGTGAAACCATTTCAGGCTCAAACCAAATCCCAAATTTTAGCCCCAGCTTTTTTACCTCATCTACAAGATATTTCAGCCCTCTGGTAATTTTATTCTCATTTACAACCCAATCCCCGAGTGAGCAACTGTCATTATCACGTTTACCAAACCATCCATCATCCATAACAAGCATCTCAATACCGTCTTGCTTTGCAACTCTTGCAATATCCAATAGCTTCTCAGTATTAAAGTCAAAATATGTTGCTTCCCAGTTATTTATCAAAATCGGACGCTTCATGTTTTTATAAGGGCTTCTTATCATATGTTGACGATAGAAATCATGCAATGAGCGTGTCATTTTTCCAAGTCCTTCTCCTGAGAACGTGAGTACAACTTCCGGTGCTTGGAAAAATTCTCCTGCATGCAGATTCCGGCAAAACTCTTCCTGATTGATTCCCATTACCATGCGAACCGTATCAAACTGTGTTAATTCTATCTGTCCGATAAAATTGCCGGAATAGACAAAATGCATTCCATAGACTCTTCCATGCTGTTGAGTTGCTCCCGGTGTCACAAGTGCAATAAATGGATGCTCCTGATGACCTGATTCTCCCTTTGCAGAGCTTACCAATTGCTTTCCATAACATATCGGTCTACGCCGGATGTGTCTTTCTCTTGCCCATGCACCACAGAGTGTAAGCAGTTCAAAATTTTCATTATCCATATCCAAACAGGCACTGTAAATTTTTTCCAATCTTATATTCTCTTCTCCTTTATTTATTACTTTCACACTTCTGGTAATGATATCTACTTTTTCAAACACCGAATAAGAAAGAAATAATTCAATCTCCAAGACAGGATCTACACATTTAACAGTAAGTGTTGTCACATCTTCTTTATCAGCAAATGATGCCGGCAACCCTTCCAATTTCGCTTTTCCTTTAGTAATTTTATAAGATTTATAGAAGAACTCGCTTGCCATACATCCTACCGCATTGCGAATATTAATACAGCTTTCACGAAAATCCCCTATTCCACCTGATGAATATTCCATAGGAAAGCGGTCAAGGAATGATAATTTTTCTCTCTCATTTTTTGATGGCGTATATGGTGACTCCTGTGTTCGAAGCAAATAATAAGCATCATCACCCTTTAGTCTTTCGCCATAATATACATGTCCTACATACCCTTCCGGTGTTATCCCAATCAAATATGATGTACTCTTTGTATCAAGTTTAAATATTCGGTTCTTTTTATTATATGATATAGCCATTCTTTTGCTCTCTTTCCTATACTTTGATTATTATAAATAAACCATACTCATTCAGTATTTTGCTTTGTGTACTGCTTGAAATTAATAACCACTGCATTAACTCTTGACTCCTCTGCCGCAAGAGCCATTAAGTGGCTTTCCACCGAAATATCAGCATTTGTTTTTCCCTTTTTACCTTCTCCCACCATTCTGACAAAGTCCTTCATCATACTCATATCACTTCCGCTATGTCCCTTTGTTGTAGTATGCAATTTTATAATTTCTTTTGTACCACTTACAAACTCTGTTACTTCGATTATTCCGGCTTCCATATCTCCTTTTATTTCACCTTTGGTTCCCATCAAGCGAATTCTTCTTGCACATTGATTTGTAAATGCCGTCATCAAAAATGATGCTGTTACCTGATTTTCAAATTCGATTTCTACTGTCTGATGATCTACAACCGTATTGTCTGAATGAAAAACACATCTTCCATACGGACCTTTCTTCAATGCCTCCAGTATATGTTCTGAATCTGCATAGTCGGTAACAGCATATACAAGACCATCCTCTACCGCTTTTGAATGCTCCAAATAAAATCTTGGTGCATAGAACGGACAGTCATCACGGTGACTGCATCCATCCATACAATATTCTGGAGCTCCCTCAGGTGCATTTTCCTCTGAAAAATATGTTAATCTGCCAAAAGAATTTATCTTATCACAAGAGCTGTCTGCAAGCCATAGTAAAATATCCATATCATGACAACATTTTTGCAAAATCATTGGACTTGACTCTTTTTCGTTTCTCCAATTTCCTCTGACAAAGCTATGAGCATGATGCCAATATCCTACTTCCTCGATATGCTGAATTGTAATTAATTGACCTATCTTTTTTTCGTCTAATAATAATTTTATTTTAGAAAAAAATGGAGAATAACGTAAAACATGACATACTGACAAAATCCTGTCGTATTGTTTCGCCATCTCCCCCATTTTTATTATTTCCTCTTTATCAGGTGACATTGGTTTTTCACATAGTACATGGTATCCTTTTTCCAGCGCCGTTACCACCGGTTCATAATGCATCTGGTCCTGAGTACATATCATTGCACAGTCTGCTATTTTATCTCTTTTTAATATTTCTTTATATGATTCAAACTGCATTTCCTGCGGAATATTATGTTTTTTTGAAAAGGCTTCTCTCCTCTCCGGATCCGGTTCTGCAACAGCCACTACCTTAAATTCATTTGGATGATCCAATGCATATTGAGAATACACATATCCACCTCTTAATCCTGCTCCTATTAAGATACATGTTACCTGTTTCATCTATTTCCTCCATTTTTACGTGAAAGTATCTTGTTTTAAGTCAAGATACTTTCTCCATTAAATATTTTTAATTTTGGCTAACTATAACTGCCTATTATTCTTTTAATTCAATTTTAAGTACAGTATCTTTGTCATCAGGTAACGGATATGTAAATACAGGATCTTCTCCAAATGAAACAAATGCAATATCCGGATAAAGAGCGGTATTCCACGCTTCTCCACGTCTTACCTCACTTCCATCTGCCAAATAAGTTATTTTGTCCAATTTGTCCGGTGCAATTCCGTACAAAGGCAATGCTCCCAATGGAGTTTCATACACATGCGCATAGATTGTATTTCCCTTCTGTGTATATCTTCCCCAATCTGGTTTTTCCAACTCTGATATACCGCATCCATATATACTTTCTTTATTTTTACTCATCCATTTTCCCAAATCTGTCAGAATATTTATACTTTCCTGCGGGATATTTCCCTTTGCATCAGGTCCCACATTCAAAATCATATTTCCACCTTTGCTTACGCATTCTACGAGCTTTCTTACAAGCATCCGTGGAGTTTTGTACTGGTAATCGAATTTACAATAACCCCAATGATTATTCATTGTTGCACAAAGTTCCCATGGTATCGGTTCACCTTTTTCATCGCATACTCCCTTTGGAGGTATGATCTGTTCCGGACTTGCAAAATCACCACTGTAAATTAGCGGATGTTCTGTTGCAATACTTCCATGGCTTTCTCCTGAACCCTCTAATCGATTGTCAATAATTACATCCGGCTGATATGAACGCACCATTTTTATTAATTCTGTTGCTTTCCATTTTTCTCCTGTCATGTCATCATAAGAGAAATCAAACCAAAGAAGATCCAGTTTTCCATATCCTGTCACGAGTTCTTTCACCTGTCCATGCATGTACTCCAAATAGCGTTCAAAATCTATTTCTTCATTTTCATAAGCCTTATTGTTTCTCATTGGATGCTGACGATCTCTGTATTTTGGGAAGTCAGGATGATGCCAATCAATAATTGAAAAATATAAACCTACTCTCAAGCCTTCTTCTCTGCAGACATCTACAAACTCTCTTACAAGATCTCTGCCTGCCTTCGTATTTGTTGTCTTATAGTCTGTAAGTTTGGAATCAAACAGACAAAAACCGTCATGATGCTTGGCTGTCAATACTGCATACTCCATTCCGGCTTCTTTTGCAAGTTTAACCCATTTTTTCGGATCATAATCTACCGGATCGAACTGTTCAAAATATGTCCTATACTCTTCAACTGTCATTTCCTTCTGTGACATTACCCACTCTCCACATGCAGGAATAGAATATAATCCCCAATGTATAAACATTCCGAATCTGGCATCCATAAACCATTTTGTTCTTTCTCTAATCTCTTTATTCATTAATCTTGTCTCCTATCCTTTTACTGCTCCACCTGATAATGCTTCCAAAAAGAACTTACTGAAAATACAATACAATACCACCGGCGGAAAAATAATTACTACCATTGCAGAAAACAAACCATTGTAATTTGTATTAAATGATGTCGTAAAAGTAGAAAGTAATGCCGGAACAGTCAATTTTTCTCTTGTAATCAGTACAAGTGACGCCCAATAGTATTCGTTCCAGTTATTCAAAAATGCCAGTACTGCCGCTGTCATAATTCCCGGTCTTGCAATTGGAAAAATAACCATCAGCCATGTTTTAAAATACCCGCATCCGTCAATTCTGGCTGCTTCTTCCAACTCTCTCGGAATATTATTGTAATAATTTTTAATGACAAAAAAACTTACCGCTATTCCACTGCATGAATAAATCAGAATCAATGCCGCCCTTGTATCATACAAGTGAAGATTATTGATCAAATTGTATACAGGATATGTCAAGGCTGTTGCGGGAATAAACATTGTTGAGTACAGTAAAATATTTACCAATGCTTTGCCTCTGAATTCCATTCTTGCTACTACATATGCAGACATAGATATCATAACTACACTTATTAATACAGAAATTCCCGCTACAAATAAACTGTTACCAAAATATCTAAGCACATGAAGGTCTCGGAATGTCGAAATATATCCGTCTATACAAATAGAATCTGGAAGTTGAAATCCCGGTCTTGCCATAGGATCCTTTTTCAAACTTGAAAGCACAAGCCAAATCAATGGAACTAATGATACAGTTAATGCCCATATGAGGCATAAATATGTAAAAATCTTTGTTCCAATCGGCATATCTTTAACTGTTTTTTCTTTTTTAAATTTTTTCAATGTCCTAACTCCTCTCTAATGTTTTTCTTTTTTATATGACAAACTGTATACAAAACTAACTACAAGAATGATGACCATTCCTGCCAGTATCTGTATCATTGCAACTGCATTTGCTCTTCCAAACTGAGTTCTTGGACTCGTAATAGCAAGTTCACGTATCACATAACTGATACTATAAGTTCCCGCCGCTCCCTTCGTTAAAAAATATACTTCGTTATAGAGAAGGAATCCTGATGTTGCCGCAAGGACTGATACTGTTTTTAGGGTTCCTTTAATCATTGGAATTGTAATATGTAAGTCCTGTTTTAAACCACTTGCTCCATCCAGCATGGCAGCTTCTCTTATCTCCTCCGGTACAGCCATAATATTACCAAGAATCATTAAAGTCGTAGTACCTGTAAAGAATATATAGGCACATGTCATAGCAACAAATGCAGGTCCTTTTAATAAGAGTATGCTGTCAGAAAAGTTTTTATTAAACAAACAAATTATAGGATTGATAATTCCATAAGACGGATTGTATAATTGTAAAAAAATCACACCCATAGCAGCTGTTGATATCATATTCGGAATAATATAAACAACCCTTACAAATTTTATTCCTTTTACATTTCTGGATAAGGCTAAAGCAATTAATGTCGCAATCGGAATTTGTACAACTGCACCTACTATCGCCCATTTTGTTGAGTTTTTAAGTGCCTCCCAGAAAAATGGGTACTTGTTAAAAATATAATCATAATTATTCCACAAATCATTCCATCCAAAAAATTCAGGACTTGTAATGTTGGTATAATCCCACTTACAAAATGATGTTACAAATACTGTAATAATCGGATATAAATAGAACACACAAAAAACAAAAAGTGTTGGTGCCAAAAATGCAATAATAAACCCTGTTCTCCTTATACCTAATTTACTTTTTTTCTTTTTAGGTCTGTTTACCATCTCCAATTTCCTACCTCCTGTTATAAAAGCCCCACAATAATGTTTTCTCATTAATTAAAAATGGGAAGGGACTGCTCCCCTCCCTTTTTATGTAGTCTTTTTTCAGATAACTTAACCTATCAATGCAAGCAATTCTTTCTTAAGAGATTCGAATCTCGTATCCACATCAGTTCCTGATACTGCACATTCCATTAAAGCATTTATAATTGCCTTATCAACATCAGGTCCCCATGTATAATTCATATCAATCACAACTGTATCTGCTGAATTAACCTCTGAGCATGCTTTTGCAAGTTTAATTGTTGCCGCATCACCACTCTTCTGGGCTAATGCATTAAGATCTACAGTTGTATTACAAGGATTAGCCTGTACTTCTGTAAATATCTTTTCCTGTACCTCTTTGCTTGTCATATACTTGATAAATTCAAGAGCCAATTTTGTTTTTTCATCGCTCATCTTATTGGAAACAGCAAGTCCGCCACCTGCTGATGCAATAGCTATATTACCCGGGAACAATGAAGGTTCGATAGAATCAACAAGTGATGCGTCTATTCCGCTTGCATTCCATACACCGTTAAACAAAACACCTACCTTGCCATTTGTGTTGAATTCAGCCATTAAATTTCCATTATCATCTGTTGTATGATCGGATCCGTTTGCCTGATCCAATTTTGCCGCTGTCTTAAATGCATTTGCAAACTCATCCGAGTTAATTATTTCTTCTGTAAGTTCAGATTCCAACATCTTCTTTCCATTTTCTGTTGAAGCCATTATGCTGTTTACTATATAGCTTGATCCCTGACCACCGATATAGCCATAGGTTCCATCATCCAAAGCTGATATTTTTGTCATTGCTTCTCCAAAAGAATTCCAATCTTTCAATGCATCTACAGACACCCCTGCCTTTTCAAAAATTGAGGAATTATACCAAAGCCCACGACTCTCAATCTGATCATGTACTGCATATATATGTCCATCCATATCATGCTGTGTATAATTAAGCCCCACAGCATCTTGAAGTTTATTTTCATCAATATACGGTTTCAAATCATATACGAGGTTCTGTGAAATTGCTGACTGAGGAACTCCGGCTCCACCAACATCAACCATATCCGGAAAAGATCCCCCTGCAACCTTTGCACTTACAATATCATCTCTGTTTTCTACAGGAATAGGTTTAAATGTCACTGTTCCATCTGAATGTGCCTTTGCAAATTCGTCGTAAATATCACGCATTACCTGTGCTGCAGCCCATTCACTTTTATCCTGATAATATCCGTGATAAAACTCAAGTACATTTTCATCGCTTACTGCTGCCTTTTTGTCTTCATCTGTTTTTCCCGAGTTACTGCCTCCACATCCGGCAAGAACAGATACGCCCATTGCGGCAACCAATAATACACTCACTAATTTTCTTTTCATACCATCCTCCTTATTTTGTATTTAATGTTTTTCGGTATTTTATGCTTTTATTTTATTATCTTCTTTGTATATTTTAAATGAAGTAAATTTACTTAATCGTGTATTATCTTTACATATAAACAAAAAGAACATGTAAAATATTTACTATGACATCAATATTTTACATGTTCTTTTAATCATCTGATCCTTTTATCTATATTATCCACCAACTCCTGCTTATCCATCTCATTTGTCAACACTTTAAAAATATTATCTGTAAAGTATTCTTTTTGTGATGCCGACCAAACATTATCAGGTATCTCAATTTTTCTTTCTGCATCCAGCACCAATGTTGATGCCTGATACATTCGTTTTTTTTTATTCTTATACTTTTCCAAAGAAATATTTGGATTCGCCGGAAATTGCTCTGTTCGTTCCAATATCTGCGTCTGTACTTTTTTACTGAGAATATATTTCAAAAACCTTACAGAAGCATCCTCTCGCTCTTTACTGCCACTCTTTCCCAGCACATACCCCAAACTTGCCGATTCACAGGACATCGATATCCCGTCGTTAGTGGGCAATAATGCATATTTTGCATGTATTTTTTCTGAAATCATAGGTGCTCCCCATACACCATTCACATAAATAGCAATTCTACCTTCATTAAAAAGTCTTGTTTCATCTCTATAGCTATACGATGTATTTTCAAATTTTGAAAAATGATAAATACTTTCCATCTTTTTTAAGGTGTCTACAAAATCCTCATCACTAATTTCACTTACGGAATCTTTCTCACTAAATAACATATGATCCATAAAGTATAGATAACCTTCTGCAGACGGCCTTAATGTCTTTACTTCAGTACTCTCTTCTTTCGACCATTCATTGATTCGATTGCACATATCAATAAATTCATTCCATGTCTCCGGTAGTTGCTTAATTCCGGCTTTTTCTAGAATTTCTTCATTGTACCAATATCCACCGCTCAAAGAAAGTACATCAACTACCGTATAAAGATCACCCGCTCCCGTTGTCCAATATTTTTTATTTGTTTCAGAAACATCTCTGTCAAATTCCGAATCTTCTTCTAAATATGGTTGAATATCCAATGCCATATTATTTTCGACCATAAAATTATATATGCTGTTTTCTCCCATTCCGCTAAAGGCAATTATATCCGGAGTATCTCCCACCATAATCATATCCTCAACTTTGCGTAATGTTTCATTTCTTGTCGGCATAGAAATCAATCTAAGGTTAATATCCGGATTCTCATTTTTAAACTGTTCATATATTTGTCTCATTGCAACATGATCAGTTTCTGTTCCACCCCATGAATGTATTACAGTGATTATTACTTTTTTCTTCTCTTTTTCACAACTGCTTAACATGCAACAGATTAGCAGTATCCACATTAATAAAAGAAGCTTTTTTACCTTATTCTTCATTTCCTTCCTGCCTTCTGTATTCTTTTGGTGACAGGCCTGTAATTTTTTTAAACATCTTTGAAAAATAGCTGGCATCTTCTACACCCACCAATTCTGAGATTTCATAAGTTCTCTTATCTGTATTTATCAAATAATCTTTTGCCGCTTCTATACGTAGATTAAGAATTGTATCAAATAAGTTTTTTCCCTTCTTCAACTTATATACTCTACTCAAGTAACTGCTGTTAATATGTAAGTCCTCTGCAATATCATCCAGTGATAATTTTTTTTTATAATTCTGTTCTATATAATGATCTATCTGTTGTATTAATGATAGCTGCTCCAATAGGTCTTTTTCATTTTTTTCTATCTCTCTTTTCAACTGATTTAGATTTCCTATAGCCTTTTCAATTGCATCCAGAAGTTCATCCATGATGGAAACCTTTAAAACATAATCACATATACTATATTTAATTGCAGTTTTTGCATATGAAAAATCCGAATATGCAGTCAGGATAATAACTTGAGTTTCCGGATATGTTTCATATAAATATTTACATACATCCATACCATTTACTTCCGGCATTTGAATATCGGTAATTACAATATCCGGTTCCTCCTCTTCTATTTTATTTATTAACTCTTGCCCGTCATCAACAACATCTATCAGAACACAATCCATTTTTTCCCAATTTATTAATTTTTTCAGCGCTTCTCTAATGTATGCTTCATCATCTGCCGCTACTACTTTCCACATAATTTATGCCTCTTTCTACCGGAATTATAATTTCAATCTTAGTTCCCTTGCCTTTTTCACTCCATATTTTGAATTCATAGTTATCTCCATATAATATCTGAAGCATTCTTTTTGTATTCTCAAATCCCGTATGTGTATGCTCCACTTTATATGGCTCATCCTGAGTATTTACTCCAATTTCCTTTTCTCCCATCCCCACTCCATTATCTTCTACACAAATATGAAGCATTGAACTTCTGTTTTCTTTTTCTGTAAATTCTTCATATAGTCTAACAACAATACTGCCTTTTTCTTTTTTTGGCTCTAAGCCATGAGATACCGCATTCTCAACCAGTGGTTCTATCAACAATCTTGGAATCATATTTTCATATATTCTGTCATCTTCCACATAAATATCATAAAACAACTTTTCCTGATACCTTTCTTTCTGTAAAAGAAGATAAAATTTAACAATATCTAATTCCTCCTTTACTTTGATTTTTATTTCTTTTTCACGAAAGATTTTCCCTTGCATAAGTTTTGAAAAGGCATTCAAACTTTGATACAGCTCCTCATTTCCCGCCATCTTTGCCTTAAGACTGAGCATTGCCAATATATTAAATTGAAAATGCGGATTTATCTGTGATTGAAGATATTTCACTTTAGATTGAGTTGCTATTAATTGCTTTTCATATACTTCTGTAATCAAATATTCTATCCTGTCTGCCATCTCATTAAACACAGTTCCGATATCATGAAATTCCTGAATGGATGAATCCTCTATTCTTGCATTAAGTTCCTGCTTACCAAATGCCTGTATACTTGAAATCATTTTTGTAACAGGTTTTGTAAATCGATAGCTGACTCCATATGCCACCATAAATGTAAGTGCAAGAACTATTCCCAATCCGATCAAAAAAATAATTAATGTAGGTCGAAGGATTGAGAAAACATTACTTTGATCTACCATTGTAATTAATCGCATACCAAAACCGCAAACATCTGCATATCCTATAACTTTCTCGCCTTCAATATTTCGTCTTCCCGACCAAACAGCTTCTGTTTTACTTAGTTTATCCATTATTTCTGCTTTTTCCTCCGGAAAAAGCATTAAATCATTACCGGATAAAAGCAGCCATGAACTGTCTTTATAATTACTCACATTTTCAAATACGGCATCTATTGCTTCCAAACTAATTTGAGCTATACCGATTCCTTTTTCTTCCATCTCGTCATCATAAATTCTAAAAAGTACATTCAAATTCTCTTTATCCGTCACAGAGGCATATCGATTTCCATCCGATTTAAACCATCTTTGCATACTTCGATATTTGTTTTCTTCTTCCATTTCAAAAGACAGTGTTGTGGCATAATAATGTTCATTAATACATTGGTCATTATTATTAAACAAATATAAACTTGTAACAAAGGGCAATTGCTGGTTTACCCTATTTCTATCTGCAAATAATTCCATATTGTACGAAAGTTGTTCTTCCACCACTTCTCTATCAAATCCATTATTTTCAAAGAAATCATCCAGTAATATATTATGTCGAATGGATATTGCTCCATCTGCTATAAACTGCATGTGAGACTGATAATGCTGAGTGGTACTTTTTAAAACATATTCGATATCTTCTTGTGTTTTTTGAAAAAAGAATGAAAAAAACACATAAAGAATCGTAAGTACAGCTGATAATAAAGTACATGCAGATGTTCGTAACATGAGACTTGTCATTTCTTTTCTAAGAGTATACTTCTTTTTTCCTTTTACTTTCTGCCACATAAACTTCACCATACTATCCCAAAAAAGTTGTTTTTTCTACTTTTAGTATTTTTAGTTTAACACAAGCATAATGCTCAGTCGAGATTTTTTATCAAATGACGCTATCTCTTAATTTGAGAATGATAGAAGCCATATCCTGTTTCTACCAATAATATATACGACTTGACTAAACATATAATTATAAAATCACACTAAAAAAGGATGGAAGTATCCTCCCATCCGCTTCATTTATACATTTTTATTCAATCATGTTTTCTTTAATTAGTACAACTTCGCTCCTGCCGGTATATGATTATCCACCATTATAAGGTGGAGCTCTTCGCCTTCGCCCTCTTTAAGCTCATTTACAGCGCTTAAGAGCATACCGCATGATTCAATTCCCATCATTGCTCTTGGCGGAAGGTTTGTTATAGCTATAAGTGTCTTTCCGACAAGCTCCTCAGGCTCATAGAACTCATGGATGCCTGAAAGAATTGTTCTGTCCTTGCCTGTTCCGTCATCAAGAGTGAACTGTAAAAGCTTCTTGCTCTTTGGAACTGCAATACAGTTCTTTACCTTTACCGCTCTGAAGTCTGATTTTGAGAATGTCTCAAAGTCTACACTCTCTTCAAATAGCGGCTCAATCTTTACATTTGAGAAATCTATCTTCTCATTAGGTGTAAAGAAACCTGTATTTGAATCCGCAGACTCTTCATTTCCTGCATTAGCCGGCTTATCAAGACTCTTCATTGTAGGGAAGAGCAATACATCTCTGATAGCAGGTGAGTTTGTAAGCAACATTACAAGTCTGTCGATACCGTATCCGATACCTCCTGTAGGCGGCATACCTATCTCAAGAGCGTTTAGGAAGTCTTCATCTGTATGATTTGCTTCCTCATCTCCTGCTGCAAACGCCTCTTCCTGTGCCTGGAATCTCTCTCTTTGGTCGATCGGATCGTTAAGCTCAGAGTACGCATTTGCCATCTCTCTACCGTAGATAAATAGCTCAAATCTCTCAACATATCTTGGATCGCTTGGCTTCTTCTTTGTAAGTGGTGACACCTCTATAGGATGATCCATTACAAATGTAGGCTGTATAAGCTTCTCCTCTACAAACTCCTCAAAGAAGAGATTGATGATATCACCTCTTGAGTGACGCTCTTCAAACTCAATGCCTTTTTCCTTTGCAAGTGCTTTTGCTTCCTCTGTTGTCTCTATACTGTCAAAATCAATGCCTGAGTACTTCTTTATAGCCTCAACCATTGTAATTCTCTCAAAAGGCTTTCCAAGGTCAATCATTGCCTCGGCATAAGGTATTGTAGTAGTACCGCAAACTTTTTCTGCAAGGTATCTGAACATATTTTCAGTAAGATCCATCATACCGTGATAATCTGTATATGCCTGGTAAAGCTCCATAAGTGTAAACTCAGGGTTATGTCTTGTATCAACACCCTCGTTTCTAAATACTCTACCTATCTCATATACTCTCTCAAGTCCACCGACAATAAGTCTCTTAAGGTAAAGCTCAAGTGAAATACGAAGCTTTACATCTTCATTCAACGCATTGAAATGTGTGTTGAAAGGTCTTGCGGCAGCACCGCCTGCATTGCTTACAAGCATAGGTGTCTCAACTTCCATGAAGCCCTGACCGTCAAGGAACTTTCTGATCTCTGTTATGATTTTTGATCTCTTTATAAATGTGTCTTTTACATCCTCATTCATTATAAGATCTACATATCTTTGACGATATCTTGTATCTGTATCTGTAAGTCCGTGGAATTTCTCAGGAAGCGGCTTTAAGCTCTTTGAAAGCAACTCTACCTTTGTAGCGTGCAAGCTTATCTCACCTGTCTGTGTCTTGAAAACTTCACCTGTAACACCTACGATATCACCGATATCAAGCTTCTTGAATGCCTTGTATTCGTCCTCTCCTACAGAATCTCTTGCTACATATGCCTGTATTCTTCCCTTTAAATCCTGTACATGACAAAATGACGCCTTACCCATGACACGCTTTGACATAAGTCTACCTGCAATCTTGACACTTTTTCCGTCTAATTCCTCAAAGTTGTCCTTTATATCTGCACTATGCTTTTCTACATCATACTTTGTGATAAAGAAAGGGTCGTTGTTTGCCGCCTGTAACTCTGCAAGTTTGTCTCTTCTTGCCTTTAAAATATGATTCAGGTCCTCTGTTGTCATTGGTTCATTGCTATTTGCCATATTTCCTCCTTAAGATACTCTTTGTATTCCTAATACCATATATTCCGAAACACCTGCCTGTGTTTCTACAACTGCTGTTTCTCCGATTTTTTTACCGAGTAATGCTTTACCGAGTGGTGACTCATTGCTTATCTTACCGGCAAGTGAATCGGCCTCTGTAGAACCTACAATCTTAAAATCAAGTTCATCATCAAATTCTTTATCAAGAATCTTTACCATACATCCGATACCGATTGTATCCAGATCTACTTCATCCTCTACAACAACTTCAGCATTCTTTAAAAGGTTCTCAAGTTGCTCTATTCTTGCCTCTATATCTCTTTGCTCATCTTTTGCGGCATCGTATTCTGCATTCTCTGAGAGATCACCCTGTTCTCTTGCCTCTTTTATCTTTTCAGCAATTTCTTTTCTCTTATTTACCTTTAAATCCTGTAACTCATCCTCTAAGTTCTTAAGTCCCTCATAAGTTAATATATGCTTTTTTTCTGCCATATTTCCTCCATTTTGACTTCTATTTCACTCTTACTAAGTAAAACCGTCCTTAATTTTTCATTTTTGAAGCCAAAACTTCAACTTCAATCAAACTTTAAGATTAGAAAAAAACCACTATACCGGCGTATGTGGCGAATTCAATACTTAATCTAACTAGTTCCGTGAGATTATACTATGACATACCGTTTATGTCAAGCGAAAACACTTTAATTGAAGGCAATAAATTTATACTATGATATATTTTACCAAAGAAAAAGACAGGCTTGCTCAAGGCCTGTCTTTTAAGTAAGAGGAAATTTCAATATGTGTAACACTGTATATTATCAAATAAGGTTGCTCAAGTCTTACTTGATAGTATATGATAGTTTTCACCACCATATTGTTTGTGTGATGACTTTCGTCACAACACTATATATTATGACAGCTTTCACTGTCATATCTTAAATTAGGTTGTCCTAATGTAAGACCAAAAAAATTAAAATGCAGCTAACTGCTTTCCTGCGGCTTCCAATGCAGCTTTTGCATCATCATCAGGTTCAAGGTTTGCTATAATGCCTTCTCCACCGATAATATTTGCTCCGGCATTTTGCATACGCTCAACCCATAATCTCATCCACTCTCCATCGCCCCAGTCATATGAACCGAATAAAAGAATGTTTTTACCTGATACCTTGCCTTCTATCTCTGATACAAAGCTCTCAACTGACTCGTCAAGCTCCTCTGCACCCATTGCAGGACATCCGATAGCAAATGCAGGCTGTGCAAGTAATTCATCTACATTAACACTGTCTACAAATACAAGCTCAGGTGTTCCGCCTGCCGCCTTTACTCCTTCAGCTATCACATTTGCCATAGCTTCTGTGTTTCCTGTTGAACTCCAATAAACGATAATTGCTTTTTCCATATTTTTACTCCTTAAAAGAATATTTTTATAGGCATATAAATCATTATCAACAAGCTATATTCTCAAGCCTGTTTCCGGCTAAGAACTCGTCAATAGCAATCTCTCTAGCCTCATCATAGCTTAAAAACTTTTCCCTGGTCTCTTCCAAGTTGCCATATATTTTCCAATACCCGCTATGTAGATACCTCTCTCCTTTGTTTTCAAGGAAGCCCTTTATATCACATATAGGATATCCTAAAAATACTCCCACCTCATGAGGAAACTCTTTAATTTTATTATAAAAACCGTTCATCCTCTGATGCAGTCTGATAAGATTTGATATGAAATCATCTCTCCTATATCCAAACCCTCTTAAATAGTCACTAACCTCTGATCTTTTAAGATACTCTTCAAGTTCTTTTGCTCTGTATATCAAAACCAAATGTCTCTTCTTACAAGTGCAAAGAATCATCAAGCTGATACTTGTTTTTCTTAGTTTCTCACTTATTATGGCTAACTCTTTGTCATTTAAAAAGAGCATCCCGGAAATTCTTTTCCCCTTCAATACTGCCGCATTTTGAATGATGAGTCTCAGCTCCACACTGTCATCACTGCTTGATGCAAGCCTTTTTACTATATCAACGGGCATACCTACCTCCGTTTTCTTTATTCTTAAAGAAAATTTATTTCCCTTGGTTAGTACTCCCTAACTTTATCATTTTATATGTTCTTTGTCAATACTTTTTTCAAAAATCCGCATTAATTTTATAATTTAATTCCATACATGTTTTAGGGTGCTTAAAGCTTAAGTTTACAGCCGCCAAAGAGAGTACTTTATCCTCATCCGCCTTAACATTTGTAAGTCTTTTATTATACTTGTGATCCCCATACAGTGGAAAACCGTGACTTGCACATTGAAGTCTTATCTGATGATGTCTTCCGGTTATAAGATTTATTCTAAGTCTTGTAATATATCTGTCGTCCTTCTTATACGACTCCAGTACTTTATACTTTAATACAGCTTCTTTAGCTCCTGCAGTACTCTTTTCAACAACTTTACTTACATTGTTATCAAGTTTCTTTATAAAGTCTATAAGCTCTCCTTCATCACTTTCAGGAAGTCCGTCTACCAAAGCTTCATAGGTCTTTTCTATATTCTTTTTTCTAAGCTCATTGCAAAGGATTTCTGTGGCTTTTTTATTCTTACCGTATACCATTATTCCGTATACCGGCTTATCCAATCTATGTATCACTCCTACATAGGCGTCTTTTCCCATATGCTTTTTTAACAGACTGACCATATCCTCTTCAAAACTGTTACTTGATTGACTCGATATTCCTCTTGGCTTTACTGTCACTATTACATCTTTATCTTCATACAATATCTTCAGATTCATATATCAACATTTCCTTTTCAAGCTTTGTTAACTGCTTTATTTCATATTCTCTTTGCATTGCCGCAACTTTATCTGCATATACCTCAAAATATACCAATTCCACGGGCAATTTTGCTCTGGTATATTTAGCACCTTTTCCGGCATTATGAGCCTTGATTCTTTTTGGTATATCGGATGTCCACCCGCAATATAAACTGTTATCATTGCAGCGCAAAAGATATACAAATGCTTTTTCTTCTAAAAAAGCAGACAAATCGAAAGTCGAATAACCGACTCCCAATCGTCTGCTTACTGTATTTAATTCTGCTTTCATTAGATTACCCAATCGGCAAACTCTGTGGTATCTCTACCGTCTTCCAGACAGCTTGTATCAATACCGTTTTGATTCAGCAGTTCTTCCATTTTTCTTATTCTCTCATTCATTATATCTATGGTCTCGGCAAGCTTTGAAATATCCGCATTTACCTGTGCCAGTTTATGCTTCTTTTCAACAACCTGACCGTTTAATCTTACAGGCTTTGCGGGAATACCCACTGCTGTGGAATCACTTTCAAGAGGTTTTAATAAAACCGAATTTGCTCCTATAGATGCATTGTCTCCAACCTCAAATGATCCCAGTATTTTCGCACCGGCACCGACCATTACATTCTTTCCAAGTGTAGGATGTCTTTTCCCCTTGGCGGTTCCTACACCTCCAAGAGTCACTCCTTGATACAGTGTACAGTTGTCACCAACTACCGCTGTTTCTCCGATTACAATACCTGCACCATGATCTATAAGTACTCCGCTGCCTATTTCAGCCCCCGGATGTATCTCTATCATTGTAAAAAATCTTGAAATCTGTGATATCCACCTTGCTATAAAAAACATGTGCTTTTTATAGAACCAATGTGCAATTCTATGCATAATCAATGCATGTACGCCTTGATATAAAAATAAAACTTCAAACGCACTTCTGGCTGCCGGATCCCTGTCCTTTACAGCCTGTACATCTTTCCAAACATCTTTGAAAAACATAATCTCTCCAAATACTAATGTCAATGAAAGTTACTATATAAGTCCAAGCTCTTTCATTGATAAATATATTCCATCTTCTGATACTTTTTTTGCAAAGTATGTAGCATATTCTTCCAATGCGGTATCATGCTCCCCAAGAAGTATTCTGTTCCCGGCTCCGCATGTAAACATCGGCAAATCATTCATACTATCCCCAAATACATAAGCATCTTCCAATGCTATATTGTAATAATCCAGCACTTGAAGTACAGCTTTTCCCTTTGAACAAGGATATGGCACACATTCATAAAATCCTGCGCCTCGATCTATTATATCAAAATCATCGCATTCAGCAAAAAATGATTTCAGATCACTCCTTGAAAATCTCGGATCGTCTATAATACAGAATTTATCAAAGTCATAATCATCTTTTTCAAATTCTCCCACAGACGGTTCTATAGTGGAACATATCGCATCAAATATATTCTCTGTAATCTCAGGATATACAAAGGGTTTGGCAGGAAAATAAATTCCCTGCCTCGCCTCGAGCATACCTTCAACATTAAATTTCTTTAACAGCTTTTTTATTTCAATGCCTCTGTTATGATCTATCCTCTTCTCAAAGATGGTCTTGTCTCCGACAACTATCTGTGTTCCGCATCCACAAATATAACCGTCCATATTAAATCTGTTTTTAATATTTCCTATTATACATTCTACTCTTCCGGTATTTATAAATGTCAAATGTCCGGCAGCTCTCGCTTCTTCTATGGCTTTTAATGCGGATTTCGGCACCTGTTTGGTATCATTGTCAATTAAGGTACCATCTATATCAAAGAACAGTGCTTTCATTATTGTGCCGCCTCACTGCCTTCAGCAGCTGCACTCTCGGAAGCTTCGCTTTCTCCCTCAGCTGTAGTCTTTTCATTTGCACCTTCAGCGCTTGCGCCCTCTTCACTGCCCATAGTCTCACCGTTGATGTTTACTGTAACATCTGTTCTCTTGGCATTGTCAAGGATAAAGTTTACAACTTTATATGTCTTGGCTGTTTCTTCAACATCATCTTTACCATACTGCTGTATAAGCTCATCTTTTGTCAAAGAACCGCCGTTTAAATCTACAACTACCTGGTAATCCTCATCTGTAAGAGACATTTTCTCTTTCTTATAGATTTCTCTTGTGACAATAACCTGCTTAACATAGCTTTCAGCCTGATTTCTGATCTGTGTTTTGAGTTCGTCCGCACTCATGCCGTAAGCTGAAGCATACTGATCAAGGTCCATACCGTACTGTGTAATCATATTATCGATAGGCTTGTAGATATTGTTATATTCAAAGTCAATAGCCTCATCCTTCATTTCAAATTTTGAGTCTGCAATTACGGCAGCAATCGCATTGTACTGATCCTGTGACTTTGCGCTCTTACTTCTTTGTTCCTCAAGTTTTGCCTTTACGGCAGCTCTAAACTCATCTACTGTTTTCTGCTCACCGTTTGTATGCTTATTTACCCACTCATCCGTAAGAGTTGCAGGAGTTGACACAGATATTGAATTTATCTTTACGTCAAATACTACTGCGGCTCCGGCTAAATCTGCATTATTGTAATCCTTAGGGAATGTAAGATCAAGTTTTACATCTTCTCCGATGCTGTGACCTATAAGTCCTGCCTCAAATCCTTCAATAAAGCTGTTGCTTCCGATTACCAAATTATAACCTGTTGCAGATCCTCCGTCAAAGGCAACTCCGTCCTTTGTACCTGTGTAATCAATATTTACAGTATCACCTTCCTGTACGGCTCTGTCTGTTACTTCAACCACATCAGGATCCTGCGTTAATTCAGTATTTATCTGCGCTTCCACATCCTGATCACTTACACTTGTATCAATATTAGGTATTTCCACACCGACATACTTTCCAAGCTCGGCTGTACCGTAATCACTTGGTCTTTTCACATCTGCATTTGCCTTTGATTCTCCCTCTGCTGTTGTCTGAGTCTCGGTAGCCTCTTTTTTTTGTATACCACATGCACTCATTGTAGCTACAACAACCATTCCTATCAAAGCTAACTTTTTTAATTTCATAAATAAAAACCTCTCACCCTGCACCGGACATTATAAATAAAATGCCTTAAATGCAAGATATGTATTATATAAATCTAATTTTGATATCACCTCATATGGTGAATGCATAGAGATTACGGGAACTCCCAAATCTACTACATCTATATTCATCATTGCGACATACTGAGCAATGGTACCGCCACCGCCAATGTCAAGGGCGCCCAATTCTCCTATCTGCCAATGTACATTGTTTTCTTCCATTATTGATATAACTTTATTCATAAACTCTGCACTTGCATCTGATGAAGAATACTTCCCTCTGGAACCTGTATACTTTGTAAGTACACAACCTCTGTTCAGATATGATGAGTTGTTAGGCTCAAACACATCAGGGAAAGTAGGATCAAATGCGGCATTTACATCTGATGAAAGACATGATGATTTTTCACATACTTCTTTTACATCAGCACCGAAGCTCTGTGACAAATACTCTATATAATCATACACAAAGTGAGAATGAAGTCCTGTATTTCCTGTTGAACCTATCTCCTCTTTGTCTGCAAGTATTGTAAGTGTTGTATACTTCGGATTCTTCGCTTCAATCTCCGCTATAAGCGCAGGATAAGCACAGACTCTGTCATCATGACCGTATCCTCCTACAAGTGAACGATCAAGACCTATATCTCTTGCCTTTGTTGCAGGGACAAATTCTATCTCCGCTCTCGCAAAATCTCTCTCTGTAACACCGTACATATTATTTAATATTTCAAGTGTCTTAAGCTTTACAGCCTCTTTTACATCATCGGTATCATCAAACGGCAATGTTCCGAGGAAAATATTTAATTCCTCACCTTTGATACCTTCCGACAGTTTTCTTTGATCTTGCTTGCTTGAAAGATGTGGAAGCAGATCACTTATATAAAATACCGGATCCTCCTCTTTTTCACCAAGGTTTATCTCAACAAAACTGCCGTCTTTTCTAAATATAACACCATGCATTGAAAGCGGTATGGTTGCCCACTGATACTTTCTTATTCCACCATAGTAATGAGTTTTGAAATATGATATCTCACTCTTTTCATAGAGCGGATTAGGCCTGAGATCAAGTCTTGGAGAATCAATATGCGCTCCGTTAATCCTTAAACCTTCAGTGATAGGCTCACTACCTATTGTAGATGCAAGTATTGCTTTTTTTCTGTTTACTTTATATACCTTATCCCCGGCTTTATAGCTCTTTTTAGGGTCAAAGACTGTATATCCGTTTGCCTCAAGTAAGCTGACAGCTTCTTTTACCACTTCTCTCTCGGTCTTTGACTTATCTAAAAATTTCTTATAGCCTTCAGCAAACTCCTGAGCTTTTGAAATTTGCTCAGGAGACTCTTTTGCTATATGAGGATATTCAAATGAAAGTTCTTTTTGCAGAGCTTTTGCTTTACTTTCTGCCATACGAACACTCCTTTAGTCTAATTTAATATCCTTTAATAATCCTGCTAAAGATGTAGATGCAACTCCCTTTTCTACATATTTAAAGCCCTTTGAAGGATCCTTAGGTTCTACATTCTCCTCAAGTGCTTTCTTTGAAAGTGAAATCTTTCCATCTTTAATACCTGTTACTTTAACCTTTACAGTCTCACCCTCTTTGAGTACTGCTGCAGGGTTCTTTACTCTCTGATTTGAAATCTGTGATACATGAAGTAATCCTGAGATTCCGTCTCCAAGATCGATGAAAGCGCCGTAATCCTTGATTGAATCAACCTTACCCTCAAGAATATCGCCAACCTTAACACTGTCAAGCTTAGCCTGTCTCTCCTTCTTAGCCTCTTCCTTCTCAATTGCTCTGTGGCTGAGAACAAGTTTCTTCTTAGCAGGCTCAGATGTGATTACAACAACCTCAAGGCTCTTACCGAGGAACTCGTCAAGATTCTCTACATACTGTGTTGATAACTGACTTGCCGGAATAAATGCTCTTACTTCCTCTAAGAATGCGATACATCCACCCTTAACAACCTCTGTAATCTTAACCTTTGCAACTGTCTTCTCAGCTAACATCTTTTCAAAGACATCCCACTTTCCTGCATCCGGATCTTCTTTTGTATCCATAGTTTTATATGACTCTTCAAGCTCCTTCTCAAAATCCTTCATTGTCTCTTCTGCCATGTTGACCTCCAAAATATTTTATTTCGTTTTAATAATAGCAATTTAACCTTGCTTTCTTTCTATCATAAAACAATAGATATTATTATATCACATCTTCACCGCATTTGACTATAGCTGCGGTAAATATTAAAAAGCTCCCCGATTGAGCTGTCGGGGAGTATATACCTAATTTAAGATTTTACACTATTGTGAAGATGTTTTGTAAATCTAAATATTAATAATTTACAGTCATTCTCTCAAAGTATGCCTGTGGATGAGCACATACAGGACATACTGTAGGAGCGTCAGCACCCTCGTGGATATATCCACAGTTACGGCACTTCCATCCAAGAGGAGCGTCTCCCTTGAAAGTTCCATCATTCTTTAAATGCTCAAGAAGCTGAAGATATCTCTTCTCGTGGCTTGCCTCAACCTTTGCTACAAGTTCAAACTTCTTTGCAAGAGCCTCAAATCCTTCTTCTCTTGCTTCTCTTGCCATACGAGCATACATATCTGTCCACTCAAAGTTCTCACCTGCTGCAGCATCTACAAGGTTCTCCTCAGGTGTTCCGATTCCGTGGAACTCCTTAAACCACATCTTTGCATGCTCCTTCTCCTGCTCTGCTGTCTCAAGGTAAAGAGCTGCCATCTGCTCATATCCTGCTTTCTTAGCTACTGAAGCGTAATATGTATACTTATTTCTAGCCTGTGACTCACCTGCAAATGCTTCCATTAAGTTCTTCTCTGTTTTTGTTCCTGCGTACTTTGACATAAAAATTTCCTCCTTATAAATATCAAAAATTACTATATTGATATGAAATGCCGACTTAAAAGATTCAAAGGCTAAACAGCCTTTTTAGAATCCATATAAATCATTTTTTGATAGCATTCCTTACAATAGCCATAAAAAATAAGTGAATGATTTTCTACCATTCCAATATCATTATGCACTGCCTTGTCATTTAAATCTTTTGCGATATCGGCCGGCAAGTCAATGAGCTTTGAACATGCCTTACATGAAAAATGATAATGTTCATTGGTATTATAATCATACCTTTCGATTCCGTTTTGAGCGGAAATCTTGTTTATACGACCAAGATCGGCGAGCAAGCCGAGATTTCGATAAACAGTGCCTAAGCTAATCTTAGGATCATCTTTTCGTAGTGACTGAAAGAGCATATCAGCTGTAGGATGATCGACTCTAGACTTCAAGTTGTCTAAGATAGCCTCCCTTTGTCTACTGTATTTTAGATCCTTCATGTATATCCCTTTCTAAAAATAAGAATCATTACTGTTTAAGTATAGCATCTAATAATATATTGTCAAGAAAAAATATCATTTAATATATAGTGTATGCTTTTTTATACATATTCATGTATTCTATTTTCAAAAAGTCAGCAAATCTTTCAGTAGCAATCGTATACAAAATAAAAAAGAAGCCTTAAAATAAGACTTCTTTCAGAGCGCGAGACGGGACTCGAACCCGCGACCCCGACCTTGGCAAGGTCGTACTCCACCAACTGAGCCACTCGCGCATATACCTTCAAAACTGCCT